>JAABTU010000326.1 GCA_011389715.1 Desulfotignum sp. | reverse complement strand
CTCAACGACGGATACCACATGTCTGACGGCGACATCGGCTGCTATGTCAGGCCGGAAGTGGGCAACCTGTTCCTCATCGGTTCTGAAGACCCGGACTGCGATCCCCAGGAATGGGTGGATCCGGATGAATTTTATGCCGGCAAGGGGGGACACGGCAGAGACAATGTGCTCACTGACGAGCAGTGGAAAGCCCAATGCTACCGTCTGGGAAAACGGATCCCCACCCTCCAGGTACCCAATCAGCCCAAAGGGGTTGTTGACCTGTATGACTGCTCTGACGACTGGATCCCGGTGTATGACAAATCCGATCTTGGCGGATTTTACATGGCCATCGGCACCTCAGGCAACCAGTACAAAAATGCGCCGGTCGTGGGACGGATGATGGCCGAACTCATCGATGCCTGTGAAAAAGGCCTGGACCATGACAAGGAACCGTTCCAGTATGAATTCAAATACACCAAACGCACCCTTGACGTGGGTTTTTTCTCCAGAAAACGGGAGATCAACTATGACTCCAGCTTTTCTGTAAACGGATAGCGCACACCAGCCATACTGATCCTCTGTTCCGGCAGACACCTGCCGGAACAGAGGGAAAAAGCGGTACCATATACCACCCATACTGCGCCCATACAGTGCAGCATGTTTTTATCCAGGGCAGGCCGGGGAATACCCTGGCACTGCCCTTTTTTTTCATCCGGCATCATTATCCTGCCCCTGGATGACGGCATATGGATATAACCACCCGGAGTAAACAAAAAACATAAAAACTGGTGTTGATATAATGCAAATTTATGTGTGTATAAAACATGTACCGGATTCAGCCGCCAATATCCACATCCTGGATGGTATCCGGATCGATGAAAAAGTGGCGTTTTTGCTGAACCCCTATGATGAACATGCAATAACCGAAGCGTCAGCCCTGAAAAAAAAGGTGCAGGACAGTGAGATAATTGCGGTATGCCTGGGAAAACGGGATGCACAAAAAACCATCCAGTCCGCCATGGCCATGGGTGCTGACAGAGGCATTCTGGTGGAGACCAATGAAGCCTGCGACAGCATGACCACGGCCCGGGCCCTGCACGCAGCCATTGTGCAGGACGGATCTGCAGACATAATTTTCACCGGCAAAGAATCCATAGACAGCGAAGGGATGCAGACCCAGTTCCGCATCGGGGCGTTGTTTAATTTTCCCGTGGTGACCAATGCCGCATCCCTTGATGTCACATCCGGTAAAGCGGTTGTCACCTGTGAGCTGTCCGGGGGCAGAACCCGCAACTTTGAACTGGCCCTGCCCTGTGTGGTGGGGGCAGGACGGGGATTGAACACCCCGGGATATCCGACCTTTCCTGATGTGGTCAAGGCCCGCAAAAAACCCATTAAAAAAATTTCCCTGGACAGCCTGTCCATCACTCCTGCCGGCGGATCTGCAAAGACCGTTGCACTCATCCCTCTGGTGCAGAAACGCCACCCCGAAAAAATCACAGGAACCCCGGCAGAACAGGCAAAAGAGATCATCAGAATTTTACGGCAGGAGGCAAAGGTATTGGCATGAAAAAGACAGGAATCCTCATTGAAATGGAAAACAGCAGGGTCAAGGAAACCACTCTCGGCATGATCACCCTGGCTGCCCGGGCTGATGCTGATCTGTATGCCCTGGTTCTGGACGGCGTGGATGATCCTGCCTGTGATATTCTGGCACAATACGGCATCACCAAGATAGTGGATCTTGGCCTTTCATCTGCCCCTGAAATCCGCCTGAACCCGGCTGTCCGGGCTGAAGCGGTTACACAGGCTGCCCAAAAGCTGCAGCTGGATGTCATTTTCGGACTCTCCAGTGCAGACGGAAAAGACCTCATTCCCCGTGTGGCTGCCCTGCTGGATGTCCCGCTGGTCATGGACTGTCTGGATGTGGATCTGAAGAAAAACATCGCCAGAACCTCCCAGTATTCCGGTAAGGTGCTGGCAGATATCCAGCTGTCAGGAGATCTGCTGATATTCGGAATCAGGCCCAATGCTGTACAGCCTGTGCTCTCCCCTGCACAGGCAAAAAAAATAAAAATGGCATCAGACAGCGCATCTTTGCCAGGTTTTGCCCTTGTGTCCTGGGATGACGGCGACAGGGGCCAGGCCAGCCTGGCAGAGGCTGACATCATCATCGCCGGGGGCCGGGGATTAAAAAACAGCGACAATTTTTCTTTACTATTTGACTGTGCAAAAAAGATGCATGCTGCGGTGGGGGCATCCCGGGTGGCTGTGGATGAAGGATGGGTGCCATATGCCTTTCAGGTGGGCCAGACCGGGGAAAAGGTCAGCCCCCAGGTATACATTGCCTGCGGAATATCGGGCTCTATCCAGCATTTTGCCGGCATGAAAACCGCCAGGATGATCATTGCCGTGAACAAGGATGAAAATGCCGCCATAATGGCCAATTGTGACTACCATGTTCAGGGGGATCTTTTTGAGATCCTGACGGAACTGATAAGGCAATTATAAGATGGACCGCCTATCACACCAGAATGCCCAAAATTTTTTATTCGGTCTGGATAACGCCAATTTTCTGGCTATATTTGACGAATACAGTGACGGGGTGCTTATCACCAACAAAGATGGTATCATTGTCTATTACAACCGTGCCATGTCCCGCATCGATGAACTGGACCCTGAAAACGCCATCCTCAACCATGTGACGGACGTGTATGACCTGGATGAGAACACCAGTCTGATCCTGCGCTGTCTCAACACCCGGCGGCCCATCATTGATGAACCCATCTACTACCGGACCCGCATGGGCAGATTTGCCAATACCATCCACAATGTCCATCCCATCTTCAACCAAAACCAGCTTGTGGGTGCCATCTGCTTTGTCCGCGATTTCAATGTTCTCACGGAAACCCTGTCCTCCATGCGCCTGCCGGACAGCCAGTACCGTATGCACCAGTATGAAATCACCTTTGATACCATCATCGGCCAGGATCCTGCGCTCAAGGCTGCCTTGAATGCGGCCCGGATGGCTGCAAACACGCCGTCACCTGTGATGCTGTATGGAGAGACAGGCACGGGCAAGGAATTGTTTGCCCGTGCCATCCACAACCACAGCCCCAGGCATGAAAAAAAATATACCCCGGTCAATTGTGCCGCAATACCGGAAAATCTTCTGGAAGGGATATTGTTCGGCACTT
>JAABTU010000325.1 GCA_011389715.1 Desulfotignum sp. | reverse complement strand
TTTTGCTTCAAATTCTTTTTCAATGGCATCAAACGGCACGGTCAGGCTGCCGGCATGAAAAACAATCAGTTTTCCGGACGGACCGGCCATGGCCGTCAGGGGCAAGGCCATGCCGATTATCATGATTACAAACAACATTACAGTCAAGCGCATCATTTTTTTTCCTTTACACTGCATAATGGGTCTCCTTTGGTTATTATCGGTTGATATTATATCCATAATGTTAATTTTTGTCGAATAGTAGCAATTTATATACCATTAGATACCCATATTAACAAATTTTGCATAACAAGGCGAATTCTTGGAAAATTCAGCTTACGGGGATTGAATCAGTACGCCAAGTTTTTTTGAAAACCGCATGAATGCAACTCTATGTAGCATCAAGGATGGCCTAAATGCACCTGACTGGAAAGCCCAATCGTTATGTTTTTATTGACATAACGATTGGGCTTTGATAATGTCTGCTCTGTTATTTTCAACGTAAAAGAGGCGAAAATTATGGAAGTGGCAATGAATGAAAAAAAGGGAACGTCTTATGGAAAAAACAACAACGGATCCCCGGTGAAATTCGAGGTATACGGGGATGTGCTCATTGAAAAAATCGTGCGTTCGAACGGTAAAGGCGGCCGGATCTATCTGCCGCCGGACTGGGTGGGAAAAACCATTAAAATCATAAAATAGACAAACAGATGCAAGCATGATATTTGGATACCCCCAAGGAGGAAATATCATGACGACATTGCAGGAAGAAATCATTGCGGAAGTGACCGCCCGGTCAACCCGTCTGGATGCCGTTCCCGAAGTCCGGATGGTGGCCATATCTCTGGGATATACTTTTGTGGAGCTGGACAACGGCATCATGGGGATGTGTTTCACGCCCCGGTCGGACAACAGTTCCTGTGCCCATTATTCAAGGGCCGGGGCCTTGTCGGAAAAACCGATTCTGGCATTGTGCCCGCTGATGCAATCCAGCCATCCCCTGGAACGGAGCGTAGGCGTGGCAGCGGTCAATGCCCTGTCCCATACCATCATGGTCCAGGACCTGGATCAGTACCGGTTTTCAGAAAAGGATTTTCTGGACCTGCTGCCGTTTGATCCCGACGATTCCAACAAAGTGGGGATGGTGGGTCATATCGGCCCGTTCATGTCTTTCCTGAAAAAGCGGGCCGACTCCCTGGTGGTGGTGGATGACAACCCGGATCTGAAGATCGGGGCCATGGAGACGGGCCCTGTCATCTCCCGGGATCTCCGGGCACTGAACGAGGTTGACATCGTCATCATCACCGGGTCTTCCGCTGCCGTGGGCGGGTTTGATGCGGCTCTGGATGCGGCAAAATCCGCCCGGTTCATCGGCGTGGTGGGGCCGTCCGCCGGATGGCTGCCCCAGCCGGCATTCCGGCGGGGGGTCCATGCCGTGGCGGCCACAAAAATCACGGACCTTTCCGGGGCCCGCCGCACAATTCTGGAAGGCGGCGGTACGCCGCAGTTCATCAAGTACGGCCAAAAATATACCCTGATTCCCGGGTGATTGTCGGCTGTTAAGTGTTCTGCCGGTTACTGGAAAAAATTTTTCAACGGCGCCAGGCGGGTGAGGTAAGTGATTAACTGCTGGTTTTTTTCAAACCCCAGCCGCTCTTTTTTGATAAAAATATGGAAATCATCCGCCGCAGGGGTGATATGGGGAAAGGGGTCCATGAGAATGTTTTGGTTCAGTTCCTCCATCACGGTGTATCTGGGAACAAATCCGATGCCTAAACCGGAGATGGCGCCGTTGATAATGCCCCGGATATGGTTGATCTGCATCGCATGTTTGAGGCATCCCTGTTTTTCTGAAGGAATGGCGCTGATAAAATTCCGCCACCATGATAGATCCTTGTCCATGGAAAGAATCCGAACACGAGCCAGATCATCCAGACAGGTGATTTGGTTTTTTTGAATGAATTCCGGGGCCGCAATGGTGACGTACTGCTCCTGGAACAAATGGATTTTTTTCAGGTTTTCCCCCCTGTGCGGTTTACAGTCGATGATCAGATCCACGGTGTCCTGGAGCAGAGGTTCCAGCAGGTGATGGGAGAACAGAAAATCGATGTGAAGGTCTGGAAATTGCGCCAGAAACGCATGGATATGGTTGATCAGAATGGTGGTGCCGAACTCTACGGTGGCTCCCACACGGATGGTGAGAGGGGTCTGTTTTTTCAGCCCGGCCAGGTCCTGGTCGGTTTTTTCCAGTTCATAAAAAATTTTTTCACAGGACCGGAACAGGATTTTACCGGCGTCGGTCAGGGCCAGATCTCTGCACTTTCGGTCAATCAACGACGCATCGATGGACGTTTCCAGTTTTTTGACGGCATGACTGACAGCGCTCTGGGTGATGTGTAGATGTTCAGCGGTTTTGGTGAAATTCCGGATCTTTGCTAACGAGAAAAAGGTTTTGAGGTGATACAGGTCCATACCGTGCCTTTATATCTAAATGATTCATGTTAAATATAAATATTATGAATTTTACTATTAGCATGATCGTTATTATAATTCAACTATGTTCACAAGAAATTAAACCGCAACCCTTTGATGATGAGGATGATCCATGGACACACCCACCATTGACAGCATCTTACAGGATTTGGGCATTGAGCCGGTCAATCACGGCGCCACCACCGGTTCAACCCGGGGCCATATCCATACCCTTGGCAAAGAACTGGTATCGTTTTCGCCGGCCACCGGCCAACCCATCGCCAGTGTGATCCAGGCCCAGGCCCATGATTATGAAGCCGTGGTCAGCCGGGCCCATGCTGCGTTTGAAAAATTCCGGATGATGCCGGCCCCCCGGCGGGGGGGAATCGTCCGGGAGATCGGCAATGCCCTGCGGGAAAAAAAGCAGAGCCTGGGCGCCCTGATCAGCCTGGAGACCGGAAAGATCCGGGCTGAAGGCGAAGGCGAAGTCCAGGAGATGATCGATATCGCGGATTTTGCTGTGGGACTGAGCCGCCAGCTGTATGGATTGAGTATGCACAGTGAAAGACCGTCTCACCGCATGTATGAGCAATGGCATCCGTTGGGGATTGTGGGCATTATCACGGCATTCAATTTCCCGGCCGCTGTCTGGTCCTGGAATGCCCTGCTGGCCGTTGTCTGCGGAGATGCCGTGCTGTTCAAGCCCAGTTCCAAGGCCCCGCTCACCGCCATTGC
>JAABTU010000324.1 GCA_011389715.1 Desulfotignum sp. | reverse complement strand
CCTTTATCGTCTCGGGGGAGTTTTTCCAATATGCCTGGTAGCTTGGAAGGACCCCGCAACTCCTCAAATCGGCCATCCAGAACCCGGAAAAGCAGATCCTGTGACAACAGGAGACGGTTTTTGTCTGCAAATCCATTTTCCATCCGGACAGATTCATACAACTGGTATAATTCCTGATCTTCATTGATATGGTTTGAAACCAGATCAGTGACCAGTTCGACATAGTGCTGATATTTTTCATTGGTGGGTGCCTGTTTCTTCCCAAGGAATTTGCAGTATTTTGAATAAAAACTGTTTTTGTACAAGGGATATTTTTCCGGATTGAAAAAAGCCAAGTAAGTGGCCGCTGTCCGCTCATCGTGATGTGATGGCAATGAAGGCTTTATCTCTTTGAAAAAAGCATCGATTTTTGTCCTGAAAGCCTTGATCCGATCTGACAGGCTATCTGTTTCCTGAAATAACTCCTCCAGAATAGATTGTAACCTTTTTGGATCATGATCGGCCAGTTGCTTGAGAACGGAAATGGCCATGGGATATACCAAATGAGTCAAGGGGAGGTTGTCGATCATTCCCTTAATATCGTTTGTTTGAAAATCCCAGTAGTTTTTCCCAAGCAATTCCCATTTGAACTGCTCATTTTCAAGTCCTATGACTTTGAGCAGGGCCTTGTACTTTTCTATCAGTTTTTTCTGAACCGGGAAACGGGCATAATCAGCAGCTTTGGCCTGGATCTGTTTCCGATAGGCTGGATCGAAAAGCGATTTCACCACAGCATCATTGGTGTGTCGTTTATATATATTTTTCAGCTGGGTGTCTTTGATTTCATTATAATAGAAGGATGCGGCATTTTGCCACATATCAAACAGTGTGTTCAAATCGGAAGCATTGTGATCAAAAGGAACAATAAATTCAGCCCAGCAATATGATTTTCCGCCATCGGTGTCGACAAAAAAGCTGGAGTTATCATAGTAGGGATGCTGGCTTGCGGATGTTTCATCTTCGGCTTTTAAAATCAAGCCCCATATCACTGAATTGCCTTTACGCTTGATCATGATGACATAACGCCGCCCTAAAGTGACGGGGATGCGGATGTCTTTGCGTACATTGGCATGGCACTGGTCAGGCGTGATTCCGGCATTTTTGATCAACGTGTCTATCTGGTTGTAGAAAAGATCCGGGGTGGGTGAATGATCAAATTCTGCAAGTGTTTCAATCAGGACATTTTCTTGTACTGGAAAGTTGTCGATTCCTTCTGCTTCCAATTCATCGCCTTTTTGGTTTGAATTGATATCGGATTGGGGTTTTGATGTATTCCAAACCCAGGCATCATGGGATATTTTATAAAAAGGGTCACTGGACCTGGCTCTGACTTTTTCCAGAATGTTCAGATATTCCTGAAAATTGTCGAATCGGGGGTCAATTTCCAAAACCTCTTCAAGATAAGGGCGTGTCTGAGCATTGATCGGCAGGTATTTTTCAGGTTTGATATAAAACAGACTTTCCGTGATTTTTGTCTTGCCGACGCCATTGATTGTCAGGATGTCCATGAAAAGATCATTGTTCATCAGTTCATTCATGGCTGCTTTGAAAAAATGCCAGAGTCTGTCAATTTCGTTGTTGTTTCTGTCTTTTTTGCTCGGGAACAGCCTGACTTTCTGGGCATTGGCAGAAGGAAGGCCGTCCGTGTCATCAGGCAGTGGGGATATGTCTAAATTCTGTGCGACACACCGGAGCCGTTCAATACGTTTGGCAGCTCCATATTTATACAAATAAAAGAGAAAGGTGAACGGATCGATCTCATTGAGCTGTATTTCCGAGCCATTCACGTCAATGTCATTGAGGATGGTTTCTCCACAATGTTTAAGAAGGTCAATTAATTCAGGCTGCCGATTTTCATAAGCGGTCAATTTTTGAGCAATGGCTTTATGCGTGGAAATCCAGGAAAACATATGGTACTTACCCTTTTAAATTAGATTGTCATGTATCAGCGCTTGAAAACAAATTCACTATACAGATCCATGGCGGTTTCTTCAATCAGGCCGTTCAGCTCCAGATCATCGATCCAGTGGGGTGGGATCGCGGATTTGCCGTGCAGGGCGCCCAGGATATTGCCGGTAATAGTGCCGGTGGAATCGCTGTCTCCGGAATGGTTCACTGACAGCAGCAGAGCCTTTGCCATCTCGTTTTCATGAACCATGGCACAGTAAAGCCCTATGGCCAGGGCTTCTTCAGCTATCCAGCCCTCTCCTAAGGTTTCAACGGTTTCCGGGGACGGGGAGGCGCTGCAGGCGGTTTCGACTGTTGCGGTGAGGGCATCCAGGGTTTCTTTGGCGTTTTTCCGCTGTTTCAGGATGTGGATGCCGGCATTCACCGCTTCTGTTAGGGAATGGCCTGTGATGATCAAAGAGATGATGGCGGCCTGGGTGCCGGCTGCCAGATAACCGGTGGGGTGGCCGTGGGTGATGGCGGCGCTGCGGCAGCCGATGTCAAAGGCCTTTTCTACGTCCGGGAATGCCAGACCCACCGGGGCGATGCGCATCACACCTCCGCAGCCCTTGCTGTCATTTACCGGCCGATCCGGGGTGCCCATGGTACCGGATGCCAGGGCGGACAAGCAGCTGTTTCCGGGGGCTCTCCGGGAGAACAGAGACGTATGTCCGGTCAAAACCCCTTCCACAATGGCACAGGAGCCATGGGACTGCATCAGGTCAGTCTGCCGGTCCGGCTGCTGGGTGGTCAGCCACCGCAGCAGGGCATGGTAGGTACAGTCGATCATGCCGTCATTGCCTGGGTATTCCTGCCTGATCCGGGAGAGCACCAGCCCTTCGGCCGTAAACAGCATCATCTGGGTATCATCGGTGATGGCCCCTTTGCGGCCGTATGCCGGGGCATAGCCGGTCAGACCGGATTCACCATATGTGCTGCGGATCTGGTCCAGGGTCATGAACTCAATGGATGCACCCAGCGCATCGCCGACAGCCCCTGCTATCAGGCAGCCGGTGAAATGCTCTCTGGTGCGCCTGGAAAGTGTTTTCGCAGTCATTATTTTTATCTATCTTGCGCCATATCTCAGATTTCCTCTTTGTCCCTCTTGGTTATGGCTATAGTAGCAGCATGATTGCCAAATGCAATCAATTTGTTATAGTGTTTCTATATGTTTTTTGCGGA
>JAABTU010000323.1 GCA_011389715.1 Desulfotignum sp. | reverse complement strand
ATCTGAGTAACATTATCCTTGCGTTACTGTGACAAGGGATTTAATTCCCGGCCATTTTGAGGGATTTTTTTATCCGGAAATACAACCGATCAGCCATGGATTCAATTTTTCCTTTTCTGGCAAGTACATTCAGCCAGTTCTCGGGAATTGCGTTAACGCCGTAATATGCGCCGGCCAACTGCCCATATACAGCGCCGGTTGTATCGGCATCATCACCCAGATTTACTGCCAGCATACATCCATCTTTAAAAGAATCTGTATGGAAAAAAGCCCACAATGCCGCTTCCAGGGATTCAACAACAAAACCGGATCCTTTTATCATTGCCCGGTTTTTATGTTTAAACGAACCTCTGGCCACTTGTTCAATCTCGGCACCATAAGAATATGTCGTTTTCAGACCGTCCGGTTGGAAATTCGACGAAAGCAGACTTTTTTTGCTTTCTCCGGTTAAAGCCCCGTAAATTAATAGCCCGAAATACCGGCATGCATCGATACAGATAGGCGAACCATGGGTAGTTCTTGAGCTTTCACCGCTGAAATGAACTACCGCATCGGCTGAATCTATAAAAAACATGGGAACAGGCGCCAGTCTCATGATGCTTCCGTTACCTGACGACGTTCGGTCATTGGAGCCGGAAAACCCTTCCTTGGTCAGTTTATAGTTTCTTAATGCTGAAAGCACTGTCCTGCCAATGTCAAAGCATTTTCCGTTTGCGCTCATATGACCATACTTCCACCATCTAAGATATCGTTCCATCTGGTCTTCTGGATCAAAAGCGTTCATTTTCAGCAAACTTGCCCCAAGACATAATGCCATGGATGTGTCATCGGTCCATTCCCCGGGTTTTAAATTGAATTGCCCTCCCCCAGTCATGTCGGTCACTGGATCGAATGTGCCGCGCTCCATAAACTCAACCCCGGCACCAAGGGCATCCCCAACTGCAAGGCCTAAAAGCGCCCCCCTGAATTTGTCTGCTGAAAATGTCATTTAGCTCCTCTTATGAATATGCAAAATCTGGGTGATGAACAGGTCGATGGATTGACCACATTACAGCAGATCGATAAGCTCGATGACAATCAGGGTCAAATCATCTGTTGATCCCTGTTGTCTGCTGAACAGGTACAGTTCATGGGCTATTTTTTCAACACCGGCCGATCGGTTCTGCTTTATGATATGTTCCATGGCAGCATCATCCATTGATTCGATCAATCCATCACTGCACAGCAGAAATACATCCCCTTCATTCTGTGGTGACGTATTTACGTCATATGCCAGTGTGTCACTGCCGAAATAATTGAAAACCAGGCCATCCTGCCTGTGGGCATTGAATATGGGGTGCAACGCCAGGGTCTGGTCGCAAAACCGGTATACGGCACTGTCACCGGTATTGAATGCATGCATTTTCTGGTCATTCATATAGAGCAAAGAAAGGGTTGTGCCGGCGGTTTCCGGCATGACATCGGATGCTTTCTGATGTCTCATCTCTTCGAACATATCCTGCAGCAGCAGGGCGATCCCTTCTTTTCCGCAGTATTTGGGTTGTCTGAAGTACTCGGGTAATCGGGACTGCACAAAGCTGCTGGCGGCAAATCCGCCTTTTTGTCCGCCCATGCCGTCCATGACGGCAAAAATGAAGCCCTTGTCCTTTTGTTTCACAATTTTTATGCTGCTGTCCAGCAGACAGAACGTGTCTTCTTTGATCCGTTTGCCGGCGCGTTTTTCAGATATGTAGGATACCGCCAAATGATCGTTGTCATGATACCCTTTTTCAAACCCAGTAGAAGTCATCTGTCAAATCAGCCTTGTGTTCATGCGAAAGTGTTCCTGTTTTTTTGTGTTTTATCCTGTCGGATTCTTGTAGGACAGACATGTGCATGTTGTCAACCGGGATGTTCATGTTTCATGATAGCAAAAAATGTGCTATGAGGTCACAAAACAGACAGTTGCCGCGTCTTGGCATATAAAAGGAGACAACAGATGACAATCAACCGTTTGCTGACCATCCGTATCACCAGTTTTTCCTACATGAAAGGGATCCCCGGTGATCCAACAGATAATGGCGGGGGGTTCGTGTTTGACTGCCGGGGACTGCCCAATCCGGGCAGAGAATTCAGATTCCAGACCATGAGCGGACTGGATCAGCCCGTGATTGATTATTTCGAAAAATTCCCGGTGGTGGACCAGTTCCTGGCGCATGTGCAGCAGCTTCTCGCAATCAGTATTGACAACTACATTCAACGGGGGTTCACGCATCTGTGCATCAATTTCGGGTGCACCGGAGGCCAGCACCGTTCGGTTTATCTTGCAAAAAAGGTTCACGAATGGATTGGAACCAGCTATCCGGTTGAACGGGTTTTGATCCATTGGGAAAAGGACAACTGGAAAAAACATGAAATCGTTTGAAATTATCAAGGATAGAACCGTGTGCTGACAAAAATTCATCCTTTTGTCATAAAGAAGCAAAAAAAATGTCACAAAACTCCGTCAAGAACCATCTCCTTCTACAGAGAGCAGCTGCTTTCGGATGTGATGTGTTCAATAATCTTTTAAAAGGAGGAACCATGAGCAGAAATGAATTGGTCATCTTGATGGTAGTGATCGCAGGTGTTTTTGTGTTTGCCCTGGGCCGGTTTGGAAAGGATGAGAAATGGTTTCAGGCGGAAAACAGGCAACCGCATGCAGAAAAGACTCTGGGAGTAAATGCTCCCAAAGAGGACCAGATTGTCGGCTTCAACGGCCAGTCCACCAAAATCGATGTGACCGAAGAAAGTCTTTCCGCCCCGGTGCCTGAAATGAGCGTACAGGGGCTGAGGAATGTCCGGGTCGATGAAAGCACCTCCAGTGCTGGAAACAGACAACACAAGGTGGCGGGGCTGTCCGGATTGAAGATCGAATAGAAAATGACCCGGCCGGGGGTACCCCCGTATCCCCGGCACCAAACCAGCAAAGCAATCCGGACAAGCAACCCGGACAAACAACCCAGGTGAATTGCGCAGAAGTGCCACCGGTAATCAACCAGAGGAGCGCAGGTAATGAAAACGATCATCCCATTGAACAGGACAAACAAAATTTTTCTCCTGGGTGTGGCAGTGCTGCTGCTGTTTTGTCCGCTCCGGACCTGGGCCCGGGATGGATGGTGCATATCAGACCGGCACCGGGTGGGCGCACAGATAACAAACGCGTTCAAC
>JAABTU010000322.1 GCA_011389715.1 Desulfotignum sp. | reverse complement strand
TATTCCAGGGCTTTATCATGCTGAGCAAAATTTCGGGAACCCTCCGGCAACTTTCAAGGAAATTGATCAGAACGCATATCCTCAACCTGGCAAACACATCTTTACCTTGAAAGATATCGGTGATGAGATCATCTGGCTTCCATTTCAAACTCGCAGGGGGTGCCCAATGGGTTGCAGCTATTGTTCAACCCCATTGATTGAAGGAAAAATCACCCGTAAACGTGACACAAACCAAATCATTGAGGCAATGACGGCTTATGTGTCGGCTGGGTTTGACCATTTCTTTTTTGTGGATAACACGTTTAACCTGCCCTCAAGGTATTCAAAAGACCTTTGCGACAAAATAATTCAATCTAAACTTGATATTGCCTGGAGAGGTATTCTATATCCCGGGAAAGTGGATAAAGAGCTGATTGAAAAGATGGCAGATTCCGGTTGTGTTGAGGTGAGTCTTGGATTAGAAAGCGGGTCGAATATCATACTGAAAAAAATGAATAAGCAGTATCGCACTAAAGATATTCGGCATGTTTCTGCCCTGCTGAAAGAATGCGGTATCCGCCGGATGGGATTTCTTCTGTTTGGTGGTCCTGGTGAAACCCGTGAAACAGTGCAGGAAAGTCTCGAATTTGTGGATTCTCTTGCTTTGGAAATGGTCAAAGTGACCGTTGGTCTGAGAATTTATCCAGGTACTGAATTGGCTGCCCATGCAAGACAGAATGGAAATATACCATCTGATGACAGCCTTCTGTTTCCAAAATTCTACATCGAAAACGGCATGGAGGAATGGATACGAAAAACCGTTGAAGCCTGGATGAAAGACCGGCCCAACTGGATTCTTTAACCACAATAATATCCCTTACCGCCGGTCTTCTGCCTGTGCTGGTGTGTGCCGCACATATCCGGTTTCGGCAGCACGGTGGTGGCTGTGACCCTGGGGGCTCATTTTTTTCCTCTGCCAGTACTGATTCCTTCACTGGTATTTCTGGACATGCTGGTGAAATGCTTCACAAAAGGCTGACGGAGCGATACTTTCGCTTTTTTGTGTATATTGTCCTGTTTGCCGCCGGCGCAACACTTATCTGAACAGGATTGCACAAGACCTTGGGCCAGGGCCATTTGAAACCGGCCCAGTCCTGGCCGATGCCATGCAGGTTCAGGCTGTAGGTGTGCAGACCCAGTTTCATTCAGTATCTCCTTTCAAAAGACCAAAATCAGACCAGCCACCCAGCTTGAGTCTTCGGGGCCACCTTTGTTCTGCTTTGTCTTTTCAACCGGCCATCCTGACGTGTTCATCAACTGGATGACATCAATTCCAAATCCGGACATGGAAGGCCTTGCCTCATCTATATGGCGGCACGGGAGATTGTCTGCTACGACACAGCACGTTTTGTTCTTTTCACAGAACAATGGTTTGCATGATCCGCCGGCAAAGGCTCTGGACTGGCTGAATCCAGATTCAATGGCCTTTTTTTCGACTCCGGCCACGATCTGGTGAAGCAACCTCATGACCTCTTTGCGCCCATCGGAAAACATCACGGATGCCGGCAATTCAATTTTTACGGTAATGGCATACCGGCTTTTTTCCTGCCATTTTCTGAACTGCTCAGGTCCTTGCACATGGGGTGGGCAACTCGCAGCAAGGCCGTAACTCGGGCAGGTGTATTCCCCATTGCACAAGGCCGCCAGATCATCGTCTGTCCGGATATCGCCGGAAGAAATGACAGCAGAATCTGTCGCCCCAAAACGTATGGCTTCCTGTGTTAAATATGCCAGACTTGCTTTCAATTCATTATTATCTGATGAAATTCGTCATGGTTTTGGCAACTGTTTCCGGCGGCGGAAATTCCGCTTTTGTGTATCCGATAACCTTCATGATCCATGCCATATTTTTGCCTAAAACTTCCATGATCTGTTTACCCTCAGCATCCTGCTCCATTTCTCCAGGATTAAGCCCATGGGCCACATTCCAATAGTTTGAAGAGGGCATAATCATTTCAGAGTAGTTAATATAATGATTAAGCGTCTCAACCGTGGATATTCCTCCTGATCGCCTGACGGCAGCAACAGCCGCACCGACTTTATGTCTGAACAGGCCGCCGTTTACCGAAGAAACGAAAAAGGCTCTGTCAAGAAAGGATTTCATTGTCCCTGCCACACCGGAAAAGTGAACTGGAGAGCCGAGCAAAAGGCCGTCCGCCTCTTTAATTTTATGAATCCATTCATTTACCGGATCGTCTTCAATGGAACAGGCTTCATTTTGATTTTTCACACAGCCATGACAAGCAATACATCCCTGGATCTTTTCTTTTCCGACCAGGATCATTTCAGTTTCAATACCGGCTTTTTCCAATTCAGTGAAAACCGTATTCATGGAACATGCGGTATTCCCTTTTTTTCTGGCACTGCCGTTAAACCCAACAACTTTCAAATTTAGCCTCCATTGTTTTGATTTTTATAATAGGAAAACATAATTTATTTAAAGTAATCAACTTTTTGCGCTATGCAAGCCTCTGTATGCATAGTAAAAAAATCAGAGATGATAAGGGGTACTGGAATCAAATCGAAGCATATTTAGCAGAGCATTCAGAAGTACAATTCAGCCATAGTCTTTGTCGGGAATGTGCCAAAAAATTATACCCGGATATAGACCTGTATTATGACTGATTGAGTTCAAAGATAATCCAAAACTTGAAAATTTCAACCATCAGTTGATAATGAATACCATTATTATGTAAAAAATGATAATGTTGGTTTGAAAATATTTTGTGAGCTTAAAAAATGTATTCAGAACAAAACGCATTGGCAAACAAATGAAATGCTATATCATCGCAGGGCCAAATGGGGCAGGGAAGACAACATTCGCTGAGAATTTTCTTCCAGCAGAAGCAGGTTGCCTGAATTTCATAAATGCCGATCTGATTGCCAGAGGAATCGCTCCCTTTAATCCGGAGAGTGTTGCTTTAGAAGCTGGAAAATTGTTTTTGAAAAGAATGGATGCCATAGTTGCCAAAAGAGAATCCTTTGCGTTTGAGACAACATTGAGCGGATTGAATTATATCAGGCAGATCCAAAAATGGAAAAAAATCGGGTATGAAGTGATTTTGTATTATCTAAGGCTTCCCAATGAAGAAATGGCGGTTCAACGGGTTCAATTAAGAATTGCCCAAGGTGGGCACAATGTCCCGGTTGACGTCGTTA
>JAABTU010000332.1 GCA_011389715.1 Desulfotignum sp. | reverse complement strand
CCAGTTCATTTTCATAGGGGTGGTCTTCTGCCACGGCCCGGCAGTGTTTGCAGGCCAGGTTGCAGCGCCGGGTCGTTTCCCATGCCACCAGGCGCAGGGTGTGGGAAGCGGCATGGTCGGGGCCGTTTCGGGAATGGCTCATCGGTCCTCCAGGTATTTTGCCGCTTCAATGGCGGAATAGGTTAAAATCATGTCAGCCCCGGCACGCTTGATGGCAGTCAGGGTTTCCATTACCATCTCTTTGGCATCCACCCACCCCATTATCTCTCCTGCCTTCATGATACTGTATTCCCCTGATACATTGTAGGCGGCAATGGGCAGATCAATTTCCTGTTTCAGCCGCAGGATGATATCCAGATAAGCCAGGGCCGGTTTTACCATGATGATATCCGCCCCTTCTTCAATATCCATGGTGGCTTCCCTGATGGCTTCCACGGCATTGGCCGGATCCATCTGGTAGGTTTTTCTGTCCCCGAACTGCGGGGCAGATGCCGCTGCCTGGCGGAAAGGGCCGTAAAATGCGGATGCATACTTGACAGCATAGGACATGATGGGAATATGGGAAAATCCATCCTCATCCAGGGTCTGGCGGATTTCGGTCACCCGGCCGTCCATCATGTCTGACGGGGCCACCATGTCAGCCCCGGCCCTGACATGGGAAAGGGCGGTTCTGGCCAGCAGATCCAGGGATGCATCATTATCGATAATGCCTTTTTCCACCACCCCGCAGTGGCCGTGGTCGGTATACCCGCACAGACAGACATCGGTTATCACGGCAAGATCAGGCACCGCGTCCTTGACACAGGCAACCGTTTTCTGGACAATGCCGTCAGCAGCATAGGCACAGGTGCCCAGCGGGTCTTTTTTATCAGGCACCCCGAACAGGATAATGGCGGGAATACCAACATCTTTTGCCTGTTTTGCCAGGTCAACCAGGTAATCCTTTGAGAGCTGGAAATGCCCGGGCATGGATGCAATGGGTTTTTTCACTGCCCTGCCTTCCACGGCAAACATTGGCAGGATCAGGTCATCTTTGGAAAGACTTGTCTCACGGATCATTCTTCTGAAGTTGGGAGTGGCCCGCATCCGCCTGGCTCTGTAATCGGGAAACAGCATCTTAATTCTCCTTTTTGATTTCCTGGTCTGTGAGGTAACATGCCGGGTCGGCATCCCAGGGGTCATTGGCCACGGATTCCGCTCTGGCCCGAAAGTTCCCTGCACAGATATCCAGCCACCGGCATTGGGCACACCGGCCTTTGACATGTTTCTTTTTTTCTTTGAGTTTCATTAAAAATGCATTGGATTCATCGGTCCAGATTTTGGAAAACGGCTGGTCCGTGATGTTGCCCAATGATTTTTCCCGCCAGAACTGGTCCGGATACACCTCCCCGTCCCAGGAAATACAACCGATGCCCCGGCCGGAATTGTTGCCTTCGTTCATCTCCAGAAGCTCCAGCACTTCGGCGGCCCGTTCCGGGTCTTCATCCAGCAGCCGCTGGTAGAGATAGGGGCCGTCTGCATGGTTGTCCACGGTGAGAATCTCCTTGGGCATATTTTTGTCATGGAGATCGCGGGTTCTGTCCATGATCAGGTCCAGCACCTTCCGGGTTTCCGCATGGGAGAGGTCTTCTCTGGCAATTTCAGAGCCCCTGCCCGAATACACCAGATGGTAAAAACAGGCCCGGGGGATATTCTTTTGTTCCAGCAGGTCGAAAATGCCGGGGATGTCCTGGACATTGCGCCTGTTGATGGTAAACCGCAGCCCCACCTTAATGCCGGCTTCCTGGCAGTTTTCAATGGCTTGCATGGCCTTTTTGAAGGACCCTTTTACCCCCCTGAATTTGTCATGGGTTTCTTCTAAGCCGTCCAGGCTGATCCCCACATAGGACAGTCCGATCTCTTTGAGTACCTTGGCTTTTTCCCGGGTGATCAGGGTGCCGTTGGTGGATATGACCGCCCGCATGCCTTTTTCAACGGCGTACCGGGCATAGTCCGTAAGTTTCGGGTGCACCAGGGGTTCTCCGCCGGAAAACAGCAGCACCGGCACCCCGAAGTCAGCCAGATCATCGATCATGGCCAAAGCCTGTTCATGGGTCAGCTCATTGTCATAGGATATATCTTCAGATCTGGCATAGCAGTGTACACATTTTAAATTGCACCGCTGGGTCATGTTCCAGACCACCACCGGTTTCTTGTCAATGGAAAACTGGAGCAGATGGGAGGGGAGCTGCCCTGAATGCCGGGAATAGCGCAGGGTATCCGAAGGTTCAACCGTGGCGCAATACAGTTTTGAAATTCCAATCATGTGATCTCTTTTCTGATAAGGTCGTTAAGAAAGGCTTCACTGTCCATCAGATCTGCTTTTGACAGGAAAAAACGGTTTTTTCCGGTTTTTTCCTTGATCAGGTTCAGCCCGTCATAATATTCGTGGTAGAGTTTGGACAAAATTTCTTCAGAAGATGCTTTGTGGTCAATAAACTGGGCAATGAGAAAATCAATGGCATCCTCTTCAAATACAATATTCAGATCAGCATTTTTGGATACCTCCAGTTCGATCTCCTTGACAGCATCATGAAATTTTTTTATCTGCCTTATGGCATCGTCTATTTCCATGACATGGGTGCAGAAATAACTGGCTGCCAGATCGCACCGGATCTGGGAAAGGGTCAGTCCATGGGTAATGGACAAGGTTTTCCAGTTTTCCCTGATATGGGCGGTGATGTACTGGCTCTCTTTTTTGCGGGCTTTTTTATGACCGGATTCCCAGTCATGTACCGGGTGTTCCGCCAGCATATCCGCCAGCATGGCTGCAGGTTCTGTCAGCACTTTCGGGGTTACCGCAAGGCGGGAAATTTCTCTGGACGGCAGTTTTTCTTCAAACGGCAGCAGGGCATCCTCCACAACAGATACCAGCCCTCTGGCCCCGGTGTTTTCTTTAAATGCCCTGTGGGCAAGGATTTTTAAGGCTGCGTCTTCAAAAGCGATGTCAATACCATAGGCGGCAAAATCCAGGCGTTTGCTGAGAATGACAGGATTATTGGGCATTTTGAGTATGGTATACAGATCCGCTTCTTCCAAGGTGTTCAGGATACACCGCACCGGTACCCGTCCGATGAATTCAGACTCAAACCCGAACTTTACAAGGTCTTCCGCACGGGTCTGCTGTAAAAGTTCCATGTCACTTCCCGGGGCCGTGACCTGGGAATTGAAGCCAATGGTCTGTTTTGTCAGCCGCTGCCGGATCAGGTCGGTGAGACCGGTAAAGGCACCGCTGAGGATGAACAGGATATTGGCGGTATTGACCTTCCGGCTGGCGCGTTTTCCGGTTCTCTGGAAAGCTTCCAGTTCCTGCATCATGGACACCGGGTCATGGGGGACTTTCAGGTCAACCTCTGTTTCTTCCATGGGTTTGAGCAGGGCCCGCTGTACACCGGTTCTGGAAACCTGGGCACCGATTACGTTGGGACTGGCTGCAATCTTGTCAATTTCATCCACATACACAATGCCGCATTCCGCCAAAGCAATATCATCATCAGCCTCCTTGACCAGATCACGGATCAGGTCTTCCACATCCCCGCCCACATATCCGGTTTCCGAGAATTTGGTGGCATCTGCCTTGACAAAGGGCACCCCGATTTTTTTTGCAATGAGCCGTATCAGATAGGTTTTGCCGATACCAGTGGGACCCAGCATCAGGATGTTGGATTTGATGTTCCCGGTAATTTTGGCCCCTTTTTCCTCCCGGGTTTCTTCATGACGGATACGGTTGAAATGGGTGCAGATCTTGGTGGCCAGAACAGATTTTGCCCTTTGCTGTCGCACCACATACTGGTCAAGGTAGGCGATAAGTTCTGCCGGTTTGATATTGAAATCTATCAGCCTTTTTTTGTCTTTTTCAGGTGGTTTGCCTGAAATCGCTTTTTCCCGGGGCTGGATGGAGGGGGAAATTATCCGGACACTGCCGCCGAATTTTTTATTGAGAAATTCCCCCAGCTCTTTTTCTATTTTTTTGGGATCCTGGGCATGGATTGTGTTGTCAGTTTTCATAATAAAGTAATATAAGCTGATTTTAATAATATGCAAGACAGGCTGAAAACCTATGATGGTTTGTTTTTTTTTTCATACATGCGGCAGGGTTCGCCCGAGGACTGGAACACAACCATGGAAGGCAGCTGCCGGGTTTTAAAGCCCATGGCCCTGCATCCATTGGGATGATTCGGATCCCAGGTCACATAGAAAAATTTGCATCTGAAGCAGTTTCTTCGAAAATCTTCCGGCATGTCATACCTGAAAAAAATAAAAACAGCCATGAACATTGCTGTCCATGGCTGTATATAAATGGTGCCGAAGGGGAGATTTGAACTCCCACGGGTCGCCCCACACGCCCCTCAAGCGTGCGTGTCTACCTATTCCACCACTTCGGCGTACATTTGACCCGTTGTTACTCGGCTGCCTGGTCAGCTGACTGCTGCATGGGTGCCGGATTTGACGTAATAATGCTCTTTTCTGTCCTGTGACCGGAAAAATATGCCAGGGTCAGTGAGGTTACCATGAACACAATGGCCACGCCGGTGGTAATTTTGGTCAACAGGGTGGCAGGACCGGATGCCCCGAACAGGGTCTGGCTGCCGCCGCCGCCGATGGAAACTCCCATTTCCGCTCCCTTGCCGCTCTGGAGCAGCACAATCAGGATAAGCAGAATGCAGACGGTAACATGTAATGCAGTAATAAGTGTTGTCATAATGTGTTGTCAAATTTTATAATTTTGGTGAACGTGTCCGCATCAAGACTTGCTCCGCCCACAAGGGCACCGTCAACATCTGTGATGCGCATCAGTTCGTTTATGTTTTCCGGTTTCACCGATCCGCCGTACAGTACACGGATGGCTTGGGCCAGGTCAAAAGAAAATTGTTTTTCCAGCAGGGACCGCAGGTACTGGTGTACCTCTTCCACTTGTTGTGCACTGGCACTTTTGCCCGTGCCGATGGCCCAGACCGGCTCATAGGCCAGAACCAGGTCCTGTAATTCTTCCGGACCAAAGCCTTGTAACCCATCTGATACTTGCTTGTCAAGGGTTAAAAATGTTTCCCCCCGGTCCCGCTGGGTTTCTGTTTCCCCGATGCACAGAATGGGTTTAAGGCCGCCTGAGAGGGCTGCGCTGATTTTTCTGCACACCATTTCATCTGTTTCAAAAAAATACTGGCGCCGTTCAGAATGGCCGATGATCACATATTCCGCACCTGCGGCAATGAGCATATCAGCAGATATTTCACCGGTAAACGCCCCCTGGGCTTCAAAGTGCAGGTTCTGTGCCCCCACACACACAGGGGTGTCTTTTACTGTGGCAGCCACAAGGGGCAGTGACACAAAAGCAGGTGCGATCATGATCTGTACATCCGTGACATCCCTGCAGGCTGCAGACACCTGTGCGGCGGTGTCAACTGCCTGGGGACCTGTTTTGAACATTTTCCAGTTGCCTGCGATCATGGGCATGCGTTTCATGGGAGCCTCCACCTTTTTGTTTACAGGGATTTTTTGATCATCAGAGCCAGATCAATCATCCGGTGTGAATACCCGGCCTCGTTGTCATACCAGGCATAGATTTTCACCATACTGCCGTTTATTACATCTGTACACCCGGCATCCACAATGGAAGACAAAGGATTGGAATTATAATCAATAGACACCAGGGGCAGGTCGCTGTATCCCATGATACCCTTCAGGCTCTGGCCTGCTGCTGTTTCAAGGGCCTGGTTCACTGTTTCTATGGTGAGATCCTTTTTTTGTGTGAGCACCACCAGGTCCACCATGGACACATTGGGCGTGGGTACCCGCACGGACATGCCGTTGAGTTTTCCTTTGAGTTCAGGCAGCACAAGCGCCACAGCCTTGGCCGCCCCTGTGGTGGTGGGAATCATGGACAGGCCGGCTGCCCTTGCCCGGCGCAGGTCCTTGTGGGGAAAATCCAGAAGGCGCTGGTCCCCGGTATAGGCATGGATGGTGGTCATCATACCGGACACAAATCCGAAATTTTCCAGAACAACCTTAACCACCGGTGCCAGACAGTTGGTGGTGCAGGAGGCATTGGAAATGATATGGTGGGAAGCAGGGTCATACATGTCGTTGTTGACACCCATGACAATGGTGATGTCAGGGTCGCTGGCAGGGGCGGATATCAACACCTTTTTGGCCCCGGCTTCCAGGTGTTTGGATGCCCCGTCCCTGTCCCTGAAAATCCCGGTACATTCCATGACAATATCCACACCCAAATCTCCCCAGGGAATCTGGGCCGGATCTTTGGATGCAGTTACCGCGATCTTTTTGCCATCTACCTCTATGCTGTCGGCAAGGGCGGTAACCGGTTTGTTCAGCGGCCCGTGAACGGAATCATACGCAAGCAGATGGGCTGCGGTGCGGGTATCGGTAAGGTCGTTGATGGCAGCGATTTCCAGTTCCGGCCGGGTCATAGCGGCCCGGAATACCATTCGGCCAATGCGGCCAAAACCGTTAATACCAATTTTTATAGCCATAGTGTTTCTCCTGTACAAAAATGTGTTGCCGTTTGAAATCGGTTTACCGTTACATAGTGCGGGATCAGTTTCTGCAGTGCGGGGTCAGTTTCTGCCGGCACCTTTCAGGATACCGCTGGCAAGTGAGATACTCCGCTTGCCGTGTTCCACAAGGGTGGCGGTTAATTTCTCCATATCCATCTTTTGTCTGGCAGTGGCGGCCTTGAGAAGGATGGGAAGATTGACCCCGGAAATAACTTCCACAATGCCTTCCTCCAGAAAGGAGTAGCTTAAATTGGAAGGGGTGCCCCCGAACATGTCTGTAAGAATAATCACCTTGTTGTCACACCGGACTTTTGCAATGCCCTGCTTGATTTTTTTTCTCAAATGTTCAGGGTTCTGCTGAATATCAATGGATATGGAGACGATCTTCTCCTGTTTTTCTCCCAAAATGAAATCCACTGTTTCAATCAGGCTTGCACCAAGGTTTGCGTGGGTAACTACAACTATTCCGATCATGTGTCTTTTATATCCCGGTCAAGATCCCGGTGAATAAGACCGGGATTGCGGCCTTTCTGGTTAAGGTGTTCAAAGATACTGCGGGCGATGGCGACGCTTCTGTGTCGGCCGCCGGTGCAGCCGACGGCAATGGTCAGATATGCCTTATTTTCTCTTTTGTACAATGGTATCAAATAGTCAAGCAGATTGATATATTTTTCCAGAAAAATTTTGGCTTCCGGGTTTGACAGAACAAATCTTTTCACAGCCTCTGATTCGCCGTCCTGGTTTTTGAGTTCCGGTACAAAATAGGGATTGGCAAGAAACCGCATGTCGATGATCAGATCAGCATCAGCGGGAATCCCGTATTTGTACCCAAAGGACAATACGTTGATTTTCATCAGGGTGAAATTTTCTTTGCCTTTGTGGATCAGGTCCAGAATTTTGGATTTCAGCTGGTGCACATTGCAGGTGCTGGTATCAATCATGTGGTGGGCGGTTGCTTTGACGGGCTGCATCAGGCTGATTTCCGAGTGGATGCTTTCCAGCAGGCTTTTTGTGCCGGTCACAGGGTGGTGCCGCCGGGTCTGGCTGAATCTTTTTACCAGGGTATCCACATCCGCTTCCAGAAAGATGATTTCAGGGAATATGCCTAGCTCTTCTATGGCTGATATGCCGCCGGCATAATTGGTGACAAAGGTTTTGGACCGCATGTCCATGACAAAGGCAATGCCTTTTATCTGCTGGCTTTCCTTGAACGGGAGTTCCAGAAACTTGGGCACAAGCGCCATGGGCATATTGTCCACGCAGTAAAAAGAGGCATCTTCAAAAGCCTGGATGGCTGTTGTCTTTCCGGAACCGGACAATCCGGTAATTATGTATACCGTTTCTTTTCCCATGCCCATGCCTTTATTGTCTAAAAATCTTCATCCTGCTCCAGGATCACATCATAAATGTCGTCAAGGGTGTCTGCTGTTTTCAGCCCCTGTTTGAAATGGTCCATTTTCAAGAGCTTGGAAATCTGGGCCAGTACTTTTAAATGGCCGCCGGTGGAATTTTCCGGGGTCAGCAAAAGGAAAAAAATATGCACCGGTCTGCTGTCCAAAGAATCGTATTCCACCCCGGCCCGGCTGCGGCCGAACCCCAAAATGACATCAGTCACTGCTGCTAGTTTTCCGTGGGGGATGGCAATTCCCCCCCCGATACCGGTGCTGCCCAAAGATTCCCGTTCCATCAGCACGGCGGCAATATCTTCGGCCGGCGCATTGGCGGTGACAGCCACAGCCCGGGACAATTCCCGGATAATCCCATGTTTGGTGGTTGATACCAGATCGGGCACAATGGACTCTTTTTTGAGGATTCTGCTGAGATTCATTGGGTTCTGTCATCCCCGGGGCTGGATCAAACCCAGCTTTCCGTTATTGTGTTTGTAAAGGACATTCAACTCTTCGGTGCGGGCATTGTTAAAAACAAAAAATGCATGTCTGCCGGTGTTGAATGCAGCAACAGCATCTTCAATGTCCATGGGCTTGGTATCAATGGTTTCCATGACAAGGTCATCAAAAACCGGCACTTCCGGGGCAGTAGCCCCTCTGGTAAGGTTGAATTCCGCCGTGTCCAAGAGGCTTTTTTTGTTTCCGGACATGTGGCGCTTGATTTTTTCCTTGTGCTTTTTGATCTGCGCCCGGATTTTGTCCACAAGGGCGTCAATGGAGGAATACATGTTTTCAGATTCCTCTTTGGCATGGATATTGAGTTTGTCACAGGTCAGGGTGATTTCAGCAATATGGCGGATTTTTTCCACAGACAATACCACATGGGCTTCTGCAGGACTGTCCAGCATTTTATCAAATTTATCCAGTTTTTTCCCAACGTAAGACTTCAGCGGTTCAGAGGGATCAATTTTTTTAAATGTAACTATTGTTTGCATAAAAACACCTCCCTACAGTTGTTTGCGTTTATTGGAAGGAAGAATATTGAGCACCTTCCGGTATTTGGCAACGGTTCTTCTGGCGATCTGTATGTTGGAGCCCTGGAGGATGCCTGCAAGCCGGTCATCACTCAAGGGGGCGCCCGGGTCTTCATTTTCAATGAGCAGGCGTATTTTTTCCTTGACACTGGCAGAGGCCATGGAAGCACCACCGGTACGTTCAATGGAGGAGTTGAAAAAATATTTGAGTTCAAACAGCCCCTGGGGGGTATAGGCGTATTTGTTGGTGGTGACCCGGCTGATGGTGGATTCGTGCATCTGGATGTCTTCGGCAATATCCTTGAGGATCAGGGGGCGCAGATAGGCAATCCCTTTTTCAAAAAATTCATACTGGAATTTGATAATGCTTTCCATGACCAGATAAATGGTTTTCTGACGCTGGTGAATACTCTTTATCAGCCAGGAGGCAGACTGCATTTTTTCATTGAGATAGGTTTTTGTTTCCCGGGAAATTTTTTTGCCGTCAGCAATGGCGTTTTTGTAGAACCGGTTTATCCGCAGCTTGGGAAGCCCGTCATCATTCATGACAATCTTGAACCCCTCTTTGACCTTGTATACATAAATATCGGGAATGATGTAGGTGGCTTCTTCATTGGAAAATTTTCTGCCCGGTTTGGGTTCCAGGTACTGGAGAATTTTTACGGCAGCCCGGACATCCTCCACAGAGATATGCAGCGCTTTGGCAATTTTTTTGCTGTTTCTGTTTTCCAGGTTCTTTAAATGGTGTTTGATGATTTTTGTGAGCACAGGATTCTCAATTCCCAGTTGTCTGATCTGTATGAGCAGGGTCTCACACAGGTCCCTTGCACACACACCCGGTGGATCCAGGGTCTGGAGCACGGCCAGCACCTTTTCCACCTGATCGGGTTCCACTTGGGCCGTCTGGGCGATCTCCGCCACCTCTGAACACAGATATCCGTCCTGGTTGAGGTTGTCGATGATCATATGGCCGATTTTTTCATTATTTTCATCCAGACCCTGGAGCATCAGCTGCCACTTCAAATGGGCTTCCAAAGTGGTTTTTTCAGAGGTGAACGCCTCGAAGTTGGGGGCTTCGGTATGTTCTGTTTCCGTATAGACCCGGCCTGTGGAATTGTATTCATTGATATAATTTTCCCAGTCCGTGTCCGATCGGACTTTTTCATCAATGGTGACTTCCTTGACAGGGGCTTCCCGATCAGACAGCTGTGCGTCACTTTCCGGGGTTGAAAGGGCTTTTTCCGCCGAATCTTCCGGTCCCTGTTCTTCCAGTGCCGGATTTTGTTCCATTTCCTGCTGGATCATTTCAGCCAGTTCAATCCGGGACAATTGCAACAGTTTGATAGCCTGCTGGAGCTGGGGGGTCATCACCAGCTGCTGGGTCAATGTGAGGCTTTGTTGTAATCCGATTTCCATGTCAGAGTCTGAAATTCTCTCCCAGATAGATTTTTTTTGCAATGTCGCTGGCAATGATTTTATCAGGCGGACCTGATTCAATCACCATACCCTGGTTCATGATATAGGCATGATCACACACCCCTAATGTCTCTCGGACATTGTGGTCCGATATGAGCACCCCGATGTTTCTTTCTGTCAGCTGGGTGATGATCTGTTGGATATCTATTACAGCAAGGGGATCGATGCCGGCAAATGGTTCATCCAGCAGGATGAACAACGGTTCCGTGGCAAGGACCCTGGAAATTTCCAGGCGCCGCCGCTCCCCGCCGGACAGGGAGGCGGCTTTCTGGCGGGACAGATGTCTGATGCCCAGTTCCTGCATCAGGTCGGCTGCTTTTGTCTGGACATCTTGTCCGTTTTTTGGCAGCACCTCCAGGATTGCGGTGATGTTTTCTTTTACTGTAAGTTTTTTGAAAATAGAGCTTTCCTGGGGCAGGTATCCGATCCCTTTCCTGGCCCGTATATACATGGGATAGTGGGTGATATCTTCTTTGTCTAAGTAGACGCTGCCGCTGTCGGGCCGGATCATGCCCACTGCCATATAAAATGTGGTGGTTTTCCCGGCACCATTGGGCCCCAGAAGGCCTGCAACCCGGCCCTGGTTTACGGTGATGTCGGCATTGTTTACAACGGTTTTGCCATTGTAAATTTTGACCAGGTTTTTGAGTGAAAGTGCTGTCATATTTTATTGGTCAGCAGGTTTGTCTTCAGGGTTAAAAAGGGCTTGTACACGGGATTTGCCGTCACTTTCCACCATGGCCCTGTTGTCCTTTCTGAACAGGGTGATTTTCTGGCCGCTGACCCAGCTGGTTCCTGTGAGAAGTTTGGCTGATTTGCCTGTGAGCACCAGAATTTGATCCTCAGTGGTATAAACAGCCATGTCTGCAAAGGCTTTTCTTTCTCCGGCGGTGTATTGTACATTGTCAACAGCCACAATTTTTTTGACCCGGTCCTGTGTGTCCTGTGTTTTTTCGTCTGACGGATAAAAATAGATCTTGACCGAGTCGGCCAGAAGCGTGCTGTCCTCCTGGACAGCTTTGACACTGCCGATGAATTCCACCATGTTTTCTGACTGGCGGGCGATCATTTTATCTGAGGTGACCTGCAACGGTTTGCCGGCAAGCCGGTCGGTGTCTGATTTGTCATTTTGCTGTGCTGCTGAAATGCCCGGGCAGTTCAGGACCAGAAGAACAAAAACAAGGGTTTTTAAAAACCGGTCAGGGCAGCATGGAATTTTCACTGAAGTTTCCTTTAACATGTCCTTGTAAAACAATGGTGTTCTGGTTTAATGCAATCTCCATGGTGTCTGCTTCAAGCACGGAATATGTATCTTCCAGCCTGACACGCACATCTGAATGTATTATATGTGGTTTTTTTTTATAATGCAACTTATCAGTTTTCAGGAGATATGTCAGGTGCCGGACTTCCACGTTTCCCAGAAAACTCATGTCATGGGACCGGGTGTCCAGTATGCCCTGGTCAGATGTCAAAAAGACCTTTTGGTTGTCTCTGGTATGAAAAATCACATCCACATCGGTCAAAATCGCCTGGTCCTGTTCTTTCATCAGGGTGGCAGTAGCTGCCTCAAGCTCCCATTCAGTGATGCCGTTTTTTTTGGAAACCTGCTTCATCAGATTGAGTTTCAGGGCGGCCTCAGAATCAATATGGATGTCGGTAAATGTATGGGGAGACTCTATGATACGGTTGGAGAAAAAAAAGATGGCAAACCCCATAACCAAGGCAACAGGCACCAGCACCAGAGAAAAGATGAGTTTTTTTCTGCCCCGGCGGTTCATGGTAAAAAAGGTTGCAATGCCTTTTCCCAGAGGCCTGCAGCCTTGAGAATGGCTTCACAGATTTCCCGGACAGCACCCTTGCCTCCGTTGGCCCGGGTAATGATGTCAGCTTTGCTTTTTACTTCATCTGCAGCATCAGCCACTGCCACAGCCACCCCGGCACGCTGCATTGCCGGCAGGTCGATGAGATCATCCCCCATAAAGGCCATGGCAGACAAAGGAATGCCGGTGCGGGCCGCTATCTGGTCCATGGCAGCCCCCTTGTCGGAAATGCCGTCAAAAACCAGGTCAATGCCCAGGTTCCTGCAGCGGTGGGCAAGGGCGCCTGATGTTCTGCCGGTGATGATACCCACCTGGATCCGGTTGTCCATGAGCATACGGAGACCAAGGCCGTCTCTGGATAAAAAGCTTTTGACCTGTTCTCCGGAGTCCGTGTAGGTGATGCGGCCGTCGGTGAGTACACCATCCACGTCCAGTACCAGCATTTTTACCTGTTTGAGAAGAGAGGACATGGGCCTATCCGGAAACCTTTTTAATGGCCAGAAGGGTTTTGAGCAGATCTGCCATATCATGCAGGGGCATGGAATTGGGCCCGTCACACAGGGCTTTTTCCGGTCGGGGGTGGGTTTCCATGAACAGGCCGTGGGCACCCGCTGCAATGGCGGCCTTTGCCAGGGTGGGAATAAACTGCCGGTCTCCGGCAGAGGCTGTGGCACCGCCGCCCGGCAGCTGTACACTGTGGGTGGCATCAAATATCACCGGCACCCCCATCTGCTGTAAAATGTGGATGGACCGAAAATCCACCACCAGGTTGTTGTATCCAAAACTGGTGCCCCTTTCCGTGATGGCGATGTGGGGATTGTTTGTGGTTGCAGCCTTGTCAATAATATTTTTGCAGTCATGGGGGGCCAGGAACTGCCCTTTTTTTATGCTCACGGGTTTGCCTGTCCGGCATGCTGCCAGGATAAGGTCGGTCTGGCGGCATAAAAACGCAGGGATCTGAATCACATCCAGAACCCGGGCAGCAGGTGCTGCCTGATCCGGCAGATGGATATCTGAAATAACAGGCAGGTGCAGTTCAGATTTTATTCTGCCCAGGACGGCCAGGCCTTCTTCGAATCCCGGCCCCCGAAAGGACTGGACAGATGTCCGGTTGGCTTTGTCAAAGGATGCCTTGAAAATAAAAGGAAGTCCCAGATCATGGGTGATTGTTTTGAGTGTCCGGGCTATTTCAAAGGTGGTGTCAACATCTTCAATCACACAGGGTCCTGCCACCAGAAAGAAGCAGGGGGAGGGGGTATCGAGCATGTCAAAAAAAAAATTGTTCATGGAACTGTCCTTATCTTGAATTCATCTGTGCCACGTTATAATCTGGCCTGCAAAAAGTCAAGAATGGAAAATTCCTTGATAAGTTGGGGTATAGCTGATATTTTTATGGGCGTTTCGGTCGTGTAATGCTAACCTCTTGAAAAAAATAGGTATTATTGATGAAAAAGGTGTTTTTGCTGGTGGTATGTGCAGGTATCCTGGTGCCGCTGGTGTGGGTATTGATTTATAAGTTCGAAGGCACAGCCCCTGAAGTGGATATCAAGATGCCTTCTTTGTATCTGAAGGAAGGCTATGAACTGTCTGTGGATGTAAAAGATGCAAAAACCGGGCTGCGCCATGTCAGGATAGCCATTGCACAGCAGGACAGAGAAAAAATCCTGCTGGAAAAAACCTATCCCGGGCAGTCGGTTCTCCGGTTTTTTTCCAGTGAAAACATGCAGGAGGACCAGTTTACTGTTCCTGTGGAAGCCCGTAAATACGGAATGAACGACGGGGAAGCAACCATCCGTTTCCAGGTAGCAGACCAGGCCTGGTGGGGGTGGAACAAGGGCAATGTTTTTTATACAGAAAAAAAAGTGATCATCGACACCGAGCCCCCGAAAATTCAGGTTTTGACCCAAAGCCATAATGTGGAGCGGGGGGGATCGGGCCTGGTCATCTACCGGTTGTTTGAACCAGATCTCAAAAGCGGGGTGATGGTGGGAGAACGCTTTTTTCCGGGCCATTCCGGCATGTTTGACCAAAAAGATATCTTTGCCGCTTTTTTTGCCCTGGACCATACCCAGGGACCGGGTACCCGCATGTGGGTATCTGCAGAAGATCCGGCTGGAAACACAGCCAGACGCGGATTTCATCATTATATCAGGGACCACGATTTCAAGTCTGACGTGCTCAATATTTCAGACCAGTTCCTGGAATTCAAAATGCCGGATTTCAATCTCGGGGAAAAAGAAGCCGGGTTTGCCGGTGCAGCAAACCCTTTGCTGGAAAAATTTCTGAAGATCAACACCGCACTCAGAAAAGCCAATGTGGAAACGGTGCTGCAGGTGCCGGCTGATACAACCAACCAGATGCTGTGGCAGGGAAAATTCGACCGCCTGCCCGGATCTGCCACAAGGGCGCAATTCGGTGACCGCCGCACCTATAAATACAAGGGCAAAGAGGTCGGCAAGTCCATTCACATGGGAATCGACCTTGCATCCACAGCCCATGCCCGGGTGGGAGCAGCCAACAGCGGCCGGGTGATCATGGCCGAGGCAGTGGGCATCTTCGGCAATACCATCATCATTGACCATGGATTCGGTTTGGCCAGTCTGTA
>JAABTU010000320.1 GCA_011389715.1 Desulfotignum sp. | reverse complement strand
CAATCAGGCAGGCCAGGTGAAGGCCGGGGGAAGGCTTCATCATGCAGATTCCAGATACCGTTCCTGGATGAACGATGCCACGGAAGCCGCATCCTCCAGGCCGAAAACAGGTACCGGCGGGGCAAAGGCTGAATCAGTGACAAAGGCGATCAGGTCCGGGCTGTCCAGGCACAACGGGTGTGCATGGGGGCCCTCAGCCCGGAAAACTTCGATCTTGGGCAGGGGCTGGCGTTTGAATCCTTCAGCCAGGATTAGGTCCATATCAGCGAGATAGTCCTGCATTTTTTTTATATCGGCGCGCAGGTCATCTTTGACCATGGCAATTTTTTGGTCCGTAACCACCAGGGTGGCTGATGCGCCGGCATTTTTGTGGCGCCAGCTGTCTTTTCCTTTGTTGTCCAGTTCAAATCCGTCATGGGTGTGCTTGACCGATCCGATCCGATACCCTTTGCCGGTGAGTTCAGCGATCAGTTTTTCAAGAAATGTGGTTTTTCCGGAATTGGATTTTCCGGCTATGGAGATGATCGAAGGGGCCATTAATGTAATTCTTTGCTGCTATGGGTTAATTTTGCATAAAATAGTGCCCATGATCTGGAAAGTCAAGGCCGGGATACTTGCATGCAGGGCCATCGCATGTAACCACATTCTGTTCAGCTGCTTGATACCCGCCCCCTGCGGGTGCCGTATGACCGGCCCGAGATTGGCATCTGACGGTCCGTTCACAGGACACCACCAGAGGCTCCCCATAGCGTGCACGCTACTATAGCAAATATCCAGTAACGGACTTTTGTGCTTGCAATGGAGAAAAAGGGATAGTATGTATCTTTTTTCATTTTTATATGAAAGCCGTCAGCCTTTTAGTACTCAGTTATCAGCTTCCAGTAACCAATTACAAATTTTTCCCTGCTGGTTACTACCGGCTAACAGCTAACAGCTTTCATATTTTGTTGTGCCCGTCAGGGCATGGCCGTTATTGGCAGAAAAAATATGTTTTGGTGCAGAATATCAGGGTTGAATTGATGGAAAATAAAAAAAATATCGCCCTTATCGGCATGCCGGCTGTGGGCAAAAGCACGGTGGGGGTGCTGCTGGCCAAAAAGATCGGGTTTGATTTCATGGATACCGATATTGTCATCCAGGCAAAAGAGCAAAAAACCCTTGCCCAGATCATTGCCAGTCATGGCATGGACCGGTTTCTGGAAATCGAAAAGCAGCATCTTATGGAAATTGACTGCAACAGTCATGTGATTGCCACCGGCGGCAGTGTCATATACAAGGCTGAGGCCATGCGCCACCTGGCAGAAACCTGTGTAAAGGTATACCTGGCCGTTGATCTGGATATCCTCAAAACCCGGCTGTCTGATGTCATTACCCGGGGGGTGGCCATTGCACCGGGGAAAAGTATTGATGACCTTTTTGCGGAAAGAACACCGCTGTATGCATCCTGGGCAGACCTGACCATCCACTGCAGCAGGATGGCAGCTGAGCAGGTGGCATCAGCAGTGGTCCAGGCCCTGCCGGATCTCAGCGGATGATCACTGTTTTCAGCGTTTTTTGGGCTATGGCTTTGAGTTCCTGGATTTCCAGGTCTGAAAAAAACCGGTCCGGTTGCTGAGCAAATTGCGGATCCAGCATGTGCACATTCCGGGAACATTTCTGGAGCACATATTTTTGTGCCCCCCTGATCTGCCGGCAGATCTTTTCCATGATCTCTTCTGTGATAAACGGCCTGACACAGGTGGTGCGAAATTCATATGCCGGGGCTTTTGCCATGATCAGATCCATGCTTTCCTGTATGGTATCCACCCTGAGAGAGGTTTTCATGATGTCAGGATACAAATTGGAAGCGGTTTTGATATCCATGGCCACATAATCCACCAGGGACCGGTCCAGCAGATGTGCCAGTACCCCCGGCCGTGACCCGTTGCAATCCAGTTTCACGGCCAATCCCATATGTTTGATCCGAAGGATAAAATCTGTGAGATCCGGCTGGAGACAGGGTTCTCCCCCGGTGATGACCACCCCATCCACCAGGTCTTTTCTGGATGCAAGAAAGGAAAAGATCTCTTGTGCATCATGGCTTTTGCTCCCCGTGACCGGACCGGAAGCCAGGTCAGGATTGTGGCAGTAGGGGCAGAAAAAATTGCATCCTGTGGTAAAGACAGCGCAGGCAACTGTCCCTGGAAAATCGATCAGGGAGTTTTTCTGGAAGCCGCCGATACGCATTTTCTTATGCCACTTTAAAGGTTTTGCGCATGGCAAACTCGGTCTGCTTGCCGTTGTTCCACTGGCCCACAGGCCGCAGGTATCCCACCACCCTGGAATAGATTTCCGTGTCTGCGTGGCAGGTGTCGCACTGCACATGTTCTCCGGAAATATATCCGTGGGCCGGACAGATGGAAAAGGTGGGGGTCAGGGTGAAATAGGGCAGCTTGAATGTGTTGGATACCTTGCTCACCAATTGTTTGACCACCTCGATGTCGCTGACCTCTTCTCCCAGAAACAGGTGCTGGACCGTGCCGCCGGTATATTTGGTCTGGAGGGGATCCTGGAGTTCCAGGGCCTCGAAAAGATCATCCGTGTAATTCACCGGCAGGTGGGTGGAGTTGGTATAAAACGGGTCACTGCCCTGCTGGTATGCTGCTTCATTGGCACAGATGATATCTGAAAATCTCTTTTTGTCCAGGTTGGCGAACCGGTAGGTGGTGCCTTCTGCCGGGGTGGCTTCCAGGTTGAAGATTTCATCGGTCTGGGCCTGAAGGGCTTCAATTTTTTCGCGTATATGGTCCATGACCCGCACGGCAAAGGCCTGGCCCTCGGGTGTGGCAATGCCCTGGTCCATGAAGTTGACGCAGGCTTCATTCATGCCCAGAATGCCGATGGTGGAAAAATGGTTGCGCCAGAACACCCCGGTGCTTTCCTTGATTTTTCTCAGATAGAATTTGGAATAGGGATACAGATCCCCATTGGTGAATTTTTCCAGAATCTTGCGCTTGATGCTCAAGGAGTCGGCCGCAATCTGGATCAGGTTGTCCAGACGCTGGAAAAAACCGGTTTCATCTTCAGCCAGATACCCGATCCTGGGCAGGTTCAGGGTGACCACGCCGATGGACCCGGTCAAAGGATTGGCACCAAACAAGCCTCCGCCCCGTTTGCGCAGCTCCCGGTTGTCCAGGCGCAGGCGGCAGCACATGGATCTGGCATCTTCCGG
>JAABTU010000319.1 GCA_011389715.1 Desulfotignum sp. | reverse complement strand
CTGGCCCCAAGACTTGTTATGGGCCTGAATAATGACTGGGACGATACCATTTTAGAACTGCCTGAGGGAAAATGGCACAACGTTCTGACAGGTGATGCTGCAGAAGGCGGCCCTGTAAGGCTCCAGGAACTGCTGCGCCGTTTTCCTGTCGGCCTGTTGATGAAAAGGAAATAATCCTTATGGCAGATATGCGTGTTTGGGCCCCAAAGGCCGGCGAAGTAACATTGCACAGCAATAACCAGGTGCTTGCCATGACAAAAGATGCAGGCGGCTGGTGGCATGTGGATGCACCCTTTATGCACCACGGCGTTGATTATGCATATGGCGTGGATGGCAAGGGCCCGTTTCCTGATCCCCGCTCCTTCTGGCAGCCCGGCGGGATACACGGTTTTTCCAGATGGGTGGACCATGCTGTTTTTGCGTGGACAGATGAAGGCTGGCAGCAACCGCCCCTGGGATCAGCCGTCATCTACGAGCTGCACCTGGGAACCTTTACCCAAAAGGGAACATGTGATGCAGCTATCAGCCGCCTGGATCATCTGGTGGAGCTGGGGATCACCCATGTGGAACTGATGCCGGTGGCACAGTTTTCCGGTGACCGCGGATGGGGTTACGATGGCGTGGATCTGTACGCCCCCCACCAGGCCTACGGCGGCCCTGAAGGGCTGAAACGCCTGGTGGATGCCTGTCACCAGCGCGGTCTGGCGGTGCTGCTTGACGTGGTGTACAACCATCTGGGTCCTGCGGGAAATTATCTGAACCAGTTTGCGCCGTATTTCACTGACCGGTATGCCACCCCCTGGGGGGAGGCGGTTAATTTTGATGAACAAGACAGCAATGAGGTGCGGCAATTTTTTATCGACAATGCCATCATGTGGCTGCAGGATTACCACTTTGATGGACTGCGCATTGATGCGGTCCATGCCATTCTGGATACATCTGCCATTCATTTTCTGGAAGCGCTTGCCAATGCCGTAAAAAATCTGGAAACAGCCCTGGGCCGGCATTTTGTACTCATCGCAGAAAGCGATCTTAATGATCCCCGGGTGGTACGTCCGCCAGCGGTGGGGGGATACGGCATTGATGCCCAGTGGAACGAGGATTTTCACCATGCCCTGCATGCGGTGCTGACCGGGGAAACCCAGGGTTATTATCAGGATTTCGGCACACTGGCCCAGCTGGCAAAGGTGTTGACCCGGGGATTGGTGTATGACGGATGTTATTCTGCTTACCGCCGCCGCTGTCATGGACGGCCCGCCACCGGGATTTTTGGCACCCGGTTTGTGGGGTGTCTGCAAAACCATGACCAGGTGGGTAATCGTGCACTGGGAGAGCGCGCAAGCCGGCTGCTTTCACCGGGCCTGCTCAAAATCGGTGCTGCCCTGGTTTTGACCGCACCTTTTGTGCCCATGCTGTTTCAAGGGGAAGAGTGGGGAGCATCAACACCATTCTTGTATTTTACCGATCACCAGGAACCTGAGCTGGGGGAAGCTGTGAAACACGGACGGCAGAAAGAGTTTGCCGCCTTTGGGTGGGAAAGCGAAGAGATCCCTGATCCCCAGGCAGAAGAAACTTTTCTGCAATCCAGGCTCAATTGGGATGAATTGCAAAAGGAGAGCAGCTACCGGATGCTGTCGTGGTACCAATCGCTCATTGCGCTGCGGCATCGCTTGTCATCTTTAAGTGACGGACAGATTGACCGGGTATCTGTTTTTTTTGACGAAGCAGAGCGCTGGCTGACCATGGCACGGGGATCTGTGTTGGTAGCCTGCAATTTTGCAGATGCAGCCCGGACAATTTCCTGTGCAGCAGCAAAAGGAAAAAAAATGGTTCTGTCATCAGAACCGGGCATTGTTGTGAAGGACACCACCCTTAGGTTTCCGGCACAGGCTGTTGCAATACTGCTCGGGTGAAAAACAATCATATTTATAAGGAGAAATAATCATGACTGAAAACAAAAAAAAACGCGTTACTTTTAAGGTCTTTGCCCCGGAAGCCCAAAAGGTTGTACTTGCAGGAAGTTTCAATAAATGGTCCCAGGATTCGGATGCCATGAAAAAAGATGAGACAGGGACATGGAAAAAAATCAAAATGCTGCCCAAAGGCACCTATGAATACAAGTTCATTGTTGATGGAACATGGACCTGCGACCCCAATTGCCCTGACATCGTTCGGAATGAGCAGGGTTCGGAAAACAACATGATTGTCGTGTAACCGGTTTTGAAGGCGACAGATTTGTTCCAGGAAATCACACCATGAAAGGAGAGAACAATGGGTAAGAAAGAAGCGTATGAACAAAAATTAGAGGCACAGCTGAAAGAATGGAAAATTGACATCAATAAGATGAAGGCAAAAGCCGACAAGGCAGATGCCGAAGCCAAGCTTGAATATTACAAGCAAATCGAAGATATGCGCACCAAACAGGAAGCCGCCCAAAAAAAACTTACAGAGCTGAAAGCAGCTGGTGAAGATGCATGGGAAGATCTTAAAGCCGGTATTGACCTTGCGTGGGGTTCACTGGGAGATGCTGTAAAATCAGCCAGATCCAGATTCAAATAAAGGGTTGTTCAAAAGACAATTCCAATAGGTTGTTTTTTAAGTGATCTGCAGGTCATTGATGCCAAAAAAATGAATCCAGGGCTGAAATCAAGATAGTGTTTGCAGGAGATATCGTATGAATACCGCAAAACAAGACAAATACGTACAATGGTTTGAAGATCTGAATGCAAAAGATGTCGGCCAGGTCGGGGGCAAGAATGCGTCACTGGGGGAGATGATCGGGGTTCTTAAAAAGAAGGATATCCTTGTTCCGGACGGCTTTGCCACAACCACAACCGCCTATCGGACATTCATCGAAAAAAACCAGCTGCAGGGCAAGATCACAAAATTGCTCAAAGCCTATCAGCAAAAAGAGGCATCACTGCAAAAAACGGGACAGGCCATCCGGGATTTGTTCAAGCAGGGAGAAATGCCTGAAGACGTGGCACAGGCAATCACCAGTGCCTATAAAGATCTTGCCGGGCGTTACGATGCAAAAGATGTGGACGTGGCGGCCCGATCGAGCGCCACGGCCGAGGACATGCCAGATGCCAGTTTTGCCGGGCAGCAGGAATCTTTTTTGAATGTAACCGGAATAGATGCCCTGCTGGAGGCATGCAAAAAGTGCATGACGTCTCTGTTCACGGACCGGGCCATTGCCTACCGGGAAGAAAAGGGATTTGAACA
>JAABTU010000318.1 GCA_011389715.1 Desulfotignum sp. | reverse complement strand
TCGATATGTGAATAACTTACGCGGGTCCGACCCCAGCTGTATGGCACTCAGATTGAATTACGGATGGAAATAAATGAAAAAAATAGACCTACATTCAGACTTTTCCAGGCTGATTTGAGAGCCATTGTTAAGGGCCAATTTGAGAGCCAAAATCAGCAGGCATATTGATCTTTGATCTGAACTTGAACACCGCGGTTTCCCCACCAGGAGACCCGATTCAGACCATTATTTTTCCGTTGAAGAAGGAATTCGGCAAGTCTTTGTTTGATGCCGTGACGGTCACCATCCAGGTAGGTGATAAGGAGATCACCAGAGTCGTCAAGACTCAGCTCACAGTTCTGATTGCTGAAGATGCTGGTGCGGATGGTCGATAAGACACACTCCCAGTCCTCAGGACTCCGCCACTGGGGGATACAAAGCAGCGAGCGGAAATAATCGACAACCAGTCGGGCCAGCATGATACAGTAATAATGGGTTTCCACCTTTTCTGGCGATGTCCCGGGAGGCTTGTTCAGGAAATAGTTCTCAATCAAATCCTTAATGCCCGTTTCCACCGGCCAACGGATGTGGTATGCATCCAGGATTTTCGTGGGACTATAATCTGTGTGGGTGCTTCCAAAACAGCGGGTTGCATTGGTTTCTTTGTTCTGTTTGACGATGAAGCGAAAGGCTTTGCCTGTCTCCGGCAGGATGAAGTCCCGACTGGCAATACGATAGATTTCACGGTAGTCTTGCCAATTCTCTTGTTGGATGGTTTGCTCTTTCCAACGTTTGATTTTGGGATTTTGCTTCAGGCACATGGTGACATCCGACTCGGAACGAACGGTCAGATAGATCAGCTGCTTTTCTCCGGTGTATTCGGAATCCGCATAAATTTCAGCGATGACATCCGGGTCAATGATTTGAAAAAGGTTCTGTTCACAGAACCGATACAAAGCTGAAGGCGCTCTGGATTTACCTTCACAGTAGGCGATATTGATGATGGTGTTGCTGATGCTGTCCCAGAGGATTTGTGGCCGGTGGGCATAGACCATGTCGCCGTTTTTATCCGGGGCCTTGCTCAATGACTTGTCTACAGGAAAACGACTGTCCGAAGGATCACAGTGATAATCCACAGCAATCTCTTTGCCATCGATGATCCCTAACTCTCTGGCTCGACAGGAGGCATCGTTGCGAAGCTTTTGCAGGTGGCTGAACCGCAGTTCATCAAAGGCTTCATAAAATCGTGTCTTTTTGGGGTTCAACGTCAATCCTGCAGCCAAGGCTACGGAACGGTCTGCATTCATGGTAAAGTCGTTGATACTGGGGAAGCCGGCGATGATGCGCATGACATTGACGATAATGTTGTTGGTAATCTCAAAAGAGCGAAGGCTTTGCGGGCCATGGGTATGCCAGGCTTCCACCACGCCGAGTTGATCGAGAAAAGGGGCTAGAAGAATGGATCCAGGGTTGCTTATAACCACCTTTTTATAGGCCAGGCGCTTGATGAATTGCAGAAAACAACGATTGACTTTCAGGCCTGCTGAGTCAATGAGATCTGGAAACCGTGATTTTGCCGAGGATTCTCCCTTTGGATGTTCTTTTTCGATAGGTGCCGGCACCGCACTGGGAAGAACTCCTCTGATGGGAATGGGTTTCTTGAATCTGGAGAGCTTCCAGCGGGCATAGATCTTTTGGACATTGGCCCGGGAGCATTTCAGATCGAATTTCTTGATGACCTTGGCCGTGGACAATGAGGGATCCATCAGACGTTCTTCAATGATTTGAAGCTCCAGGTGTGGGGAGATTTTTTCTCCGGTTTGTCCTTTTTGCACAAGATCGGCCAAGCCCCACACCCCATAGATCATATAGCGGTTTTTAAGCACGTAGAATCGGTTTGGGGCCATGCCGAATTCTTGAAGAACGGAACGAATTTGTCGTTTTTTATCAAGCTGGGAGAGGGCTTTAAAAAGCTCCACCCGGTGTTGGAGATGATCCCGATGGAAATTGAAGAAACTCCCCGGGCGGTCTTTGAGATCACGAATCGGCTTTGAAGACTTCTCTTTTTGTTTGACAACGGATTCAAGAATATGCTGCAGTCCAGTCCAGTATTGCAGGTCTTTCTCATCCATCCGTTGGCCATATCCATGAGAGCGTTGAATCTGGTGGATAATATCCAGTGAAGCCCCGGGAATCTCAAGGGCTTCGGCCATTCGTAGCGTATAGTTGGCCCGCTCGTGGGGCCGGGACGCCTTGACCAAAAGGACGAGTCGTTCCAGTGCCGAATCAACAGGGACATGAGCTATATCCGGCAAAAGAGCGACCGCCCCATGTGTGGAAAACAGTTGATCCCATGCTTTCAGGGAGTTTCGGCTGATCTTGAACGCTTCGGCAACCTTTCGTTGAGGTCTGTGTTTCTTCCAGACTTCGGTGATGGCCTGATAGGCAGGGAAAAAAGGCTCATCCTCATATTCAAAAGGCACTGCAGATTGTGACTGGGCTGTGGCCTTTCGAACCCTGAACTGGATGGAGGAAAAATGCTCGCGCGAGGCATCGGTAAGGATCATATCGGTATAACCAATGTAATACGCAAAACCTGCAAAATATTGCCTTATCCGTATAAGTAATACAGTACGCAATATTTGAGCAAATAGCAAGCATTTTTGAGGAAGAAATATCCGAAAATTCAAGCAATGGCATAGGCATGTAAACATATAAAGGCCTCCCCAGGAAAGTACCGGGGTTTGATGTTTTTCGAAATATGCCATTAATTCAGATTATTGAAATCAGGAGTGTTAATCATTGCGCACCAAAATACGAAACGAAAAAGGGCACACAGAGCAAAGACAGGCCCATGAAAGGGTACCCAAGCACCTCGAATTTTTGCGTACTACTTCGGTTAACTGATAGCGCCTGATTGCCATTCATTTGGTGTACAGATAGAAGAAGCAAAACATGAGGTTCTTACAGAGTTAACATCCCAATATTTTTTACAAATCATCAAAAATTTACGTAGTGCGGTTTATTGAATTGTGGTATTTTTACCGCATTTATTGTCCCGAAAATGGCTCTCAAATCAACCCGGAAATGTCTGAATATTTAAATTCAAAGAGAATAAGGAACATGACGATAAGCCTCGAATCCCTTAAGAGCGACTACCTCGAAAACGAGATCTGGATTCTTACATTTGGCGGGGCATTCCAGCGTGCATCCGTGTATAGACGCAAGCCTTCGGCCGATGAAAGA
>JAABTU010000317.1 GCA_011389715.1 Desulfotignum sp. | reverse complement strand
ACACGGACTGTGCCTGGCAGCTGATCATCGACCGGTTGAAAGCCCTTGACAAAATGGATGATTATGAGAAAGTAGCCCCTGTAAAAGACTGGTCCACTGACCGGGCCGGCGGCCCCAGAACCGTAACCAGGGAGGATGTGAAGATATGAGCGAATATGTGAGCAACAGCAGGCTGGAGCGCGTGTTAAAGGCAGGGCACTTAGGGGTTACTTCCGAGTGCGGACCGCCCCGGGGCACTGATGCGGAAGAGGTCAAGAAAAAAGGCCTGCTCATCAAGGACCATGTGGATGCGGTGAATGTCACGGACAACCAGACCGCCATGACCCGCATGTCTTCTCTGGCTGCCTGCATCCATTTAAAACTGCAGGGCATCGAACCGGTACTCCAGATGGTGACCCGGGACAGAAACCGGGTGGCCCTGCAAAGCGACATTCTGGGGGCGGCTTCCTTTGATATCCCCAATATGCTGTGCCTGTCCGGAGACCACCAGAGTTTTGGTGACTGCGCCCAGGGCCAGAACGTCCATGATCTGGATTCCATGCAGCTGGTGCAGACCGTGCGCCACATGCGCGATGAAGGAAAGTTTCTGGGCGGTGATGCCATCAAGCAGCCCCCGAAAATTTTTGTGGGGGCCGCAGCCAATCCCTTTGCAGATCCCTTTGAGATCCGGATACCGCGCCTGGCCAAGAAAATCGCCTGTGGCGCAGAGTTTATCCAGACCCAGTGCATCTACAACATGGACAAGTTCAAGGAATGGATGCGCAGGGCCGTGGACAGGGGCCTGACGGAAAAAACCTTTATCATGGCCGGCATGACCCCCATGAAGTCCGTGGGTATGGCAAAATACATGAAAAACAAGGTGCCGGGCATGGATGTGCCGGAAGAGATCATCGACCGCCTGGCCGGGGTGGAAAAAAAGAAACAGGCCGAAGAAGGCATCAATATCTGTGTGGAGCATATCCAGGAACTGTCTGAAATAAAAGGGGTGGCCGGGTTCCACATCATGGCCATTGAATGGGAAGAAAAGGTACCTGAGATCGTGGAAAGAAGCGGTCTTTACCCAAGACCCCAAGTTTAGGCAAACCATATTGACAAATAGATTTCATGGGACCAGGGTCTGGTAAGAACGCTTCCAGGCCCTGGTTTCGTATTTAAGATATATTTGTATAACTGTGTGTCTTTATTCGTGATATAAGGAGATGGTATGGCAGTCATTGTAAAATACATTGTTGTCAGGAACGGAGAGGAAAAAATGACATTTGCGACAAAAAAAGAAGCAGACGCCTATGACAAAATGCTTGATATTGCCGACAATTTGTTTGAGTTCCTGGACAATGCAGATGTGAAATTATCAGAGACACAGATGGAAGATATTTCATTGCTTCTGGCCCAGAAAAGGGATACGGTGATGCCCATTCTCAGGGGAATCAGCCCCAAAAAAAAGGGAACTTCGGCACAAAAAACGGCATCTGATAAGGTGGCCTCTGAAAAAACAGGACCTGAAAAAACCGAACCCGCTGCAAAGGCTTCAGAATCCCCTGTTCCTAAACAAAAACGGCCAAAAAAAAAGGGGTAATCGGCTGAAGCAAAGGCTTTTGAAACCGGGTTTATTTTTTTGAATTACATCTATTCTTTTTTTATTTCAAATGGTTATGAGAGGCTTTTGCCAAATGTTGCGGTCAGGAGAATGCAAAAAGTTCAAAATAATGAACTTTTTGGGTAGTGTGTTTGTAAAACAGGTGTGAACAGATGGATCTGAACAATATATTTTTTTATTCCGGTTTTTTTTATTCTTTGCAGACCCTTTCGAGACAGGCATTTTTCCATGATGTACCCTGTAATTTTTTTGTTACCAATTGTATGGCACAGGTGTTGCATTAATATATTTTCAACTAATCGCCAATTAGTTTTTTCATCTTTTTTTCCTTTTCCAGAAAAGGCTGCCCAAACCGGGCAGCCTTTTCTGGTTTTGTCCTCGAACCGGTTATCCTGAAAACAGACGGCAGTGATGAAACCCCATAGAGGTGATATCTGATCATGATATATCACCAGTCATGGATAAAAGCCCCCGGCATCCTGATCGTTGTCATTACAGGTGCTGTCTGAGCTGTTCAATAACCTCCTGGGTTTCCGGAAAACGGCCGGCTTTGCGCTTTGAAAAAACAGTCTCCTTGCCGGCTGTTATCTCATACACCCCATTGCTGCCCGGAATCAGTTCCGGGGTAATATCCAGCGCCTTTTGTATCTCCTCTGCCAGACCGGCAGCCCGTGGCTGGTAGTTTCATACAGCGCAATAGGTGATTGTGATTTCCATAATATCCTCCTTTGTCTTGTGTGTCAGGAATCAGTTGTCATATCTTACTTAATATAGTAAATATAAAATATTTTTATTGCAAATGCAAAGAAGCAGCTTAGTTTAAGGAATAACAACCCAACAGACCATGAAAAGGTGATTCCATGACAGAAATTATTTTTGAGTTCCTGAACAAAATCGGTTTTACCCACCCTGTTCATCCAGCGCTGACCCATATTCCCATGGGCATGGTAATGGGCGCTGTTGTATTCCGCCTGACCGCGTTTTTGCCCCGAATGAAAATGCTGGCAAAGACCGGATACCATTGCGCTGTACTGGGACTTTTGGGGGTTGTGCCCACTGTGTTTACCGGGTACCTGGACTGGCAGTACCGGTATGGCGGGATGTGGGAATTTCTGATAGTTTTGAAAATGGTGCTGGCTGTGGTTCTGACCATTTTACTGTTTGTGGTTGTCATCAAGGATGATCCGGAAAACCCCAGACTGGACCGGCGCACCGGATTTTATCTGCTGCTGGTCCTGGTTGCCATCGGACTGGGCTATTCAGGCGGTGAATTGCAGTATGGATAAAAGAAGGGTTTTTATCGGCTAAAGGACTTTTCCTTAACCGTGCAATATGTTTTAAATTAATGAAAGATACATATAAGGAGTGACAAAATGATACGGAAAATTGGATGGATGGTATTGGCGGCAGCAGTTCTTTTTCCTGCAGGTCTGTTTGCAGCAGACTATGCCCACACACTGGAAGCAGAAAACATGACCATTTCCTGGACCCTCGACGGGGACCAGGTCCATATGCAGTTGTCCGCTGAGACCACTGGCTGGGTGGCCATCGGCATTGATCCGGAAGATGCCATGGGCGGTGCCGACATCATCATTGGTGCGGTCAAAAACGGCAAAGTCAGGATTGAAGACCAT
>JAABTU010000316.1 GCA_011389715.1 Desulfotignum sp. | reverse complement strand
CAATCAGGAAACTCAAAATAGCCGGGGTTCAATGAAAATATGGCCAGGGTCAGCTATTCCATGTTTGTATAAATATATGAATCTGGAAAAAATTGAAATCAGGGAAAACACCTATAAAAAAATGAAAAATCATGTATTATGATATTTTTGATATCACCCTTGAAAAGCGCATCCTGAAATAGGAAACTGTATGACAGGTTGCAAAATTGTTGAGTTTTCAGAGACTTCATGATAATTATGGTTGGGTTTTTTTATATCATCGATCCTCAGTTCGTACAAATCGCCGATATCCTTTACCATGTTTTTTTCCACCAATGCTCCGGCAGTCTTATTTCCCAGGTGGGTGATATTCATGGCCTGTCTGGCGGCATAATGGATAATGGCACCTTCGAGCTGGGCACGGCAGGCCAGACCGCCGGGACAGTAATGGTAGGCCTCCTCTTTAAAAATACCGGCTCCGCATACCGGGCATTTTTCAGGCATGGCAAAGGGTTTTGACCGGAGTCTTCCCTTCTCTTTTAACCGTTCCACCACCTCGGGTATGACATCTCCGGCTCTTTCTATCCTGACCTTGTCTCCGGATCTTATGTCTTTTTGCCGGACTTCGTCTGCATTGTGCAATGTGGCCCGGCTCACTGTGACCCCGCCCACATCAACCGGTTCCAGGAGAGCCACCAAAGTAATTTTTCCGGTTCTGCCCACCTGTACAACGATATCGGTAAGGCGGGTGATTTCTTTTTTGTGTTCAAATTTCCATGCAATGGCCCATCTGGGAGATCTTTGCTGGGTACCCAGATCTTCTCTGATCCGGTAGTCATTTACTTTCATCACTACCCCGTCTATTTCAAATCCCAGCTTGTCCCTAGCTTCTTTCATGCTCTGGTGATACTTTTTCACTTCTTCAAACGAGGACACTTTTTTGTTTTTTTCTGAGACCTTCAGTCCCCATTCCGGCAGTTTCTGAAGCAGGTCCCAATGGTTTTCAGGCGGGGTTCCTTCTATTTCCAGCAGTTCGTGAAAAAAAAGGGTCAAAGGCTTGTCCTGCACTTTGGAAGGATCCAGCTGCCGAATGATACCGGAAGCAGCATTGCGGGGATTGGCAAAAGGTTCTTTACCGTTTTGCACCCGTTTTTTGTTACGGGCCATAAATCCTTCCATGGGCATGATAATTTCGGCCCGTAATGCCAGAAAAGAAGGCAGGTCCTTGTTTTTTTGAAGCCTGAAGGGCAGTGCACCGATTGTCTTGAGATTCCGGCTGATGTCTTCTCCTTCTTCCCCGTCACCGCGGGTGGCACCGTACTCAAAAGATCCGTTGCGAAAGACCACTTCCACGGAAATGCCGTCGAACTTCGGCTCCATTACATACCTGTCCTTTTCAGAGGAAAATCTGTCTGCAATCCGGTGTTGAAATTGTGCTACCTCATCTTCTTCCAGAACAGCATCCAGGCTGAGCATGGCTGAAGCATGTTTTCTTTTTTTCAAGCTGTTCACAGGCGGTGCACCCACCCTGCAGGTGGGAGAATCATTGGACTGCAGTTCCGGCCGGGCATTCTCCAGGTCCTGGCGCCGGGCAAAAAGGGCATCATAGGTTTCATCCGATATTTCAGGACGGTTTTTCACATAATACAGATAATTATGGTATGCAACGGCTTCTCGGAGAGCCTGGACCTGGTCTTTTGTCTCCTGCAAAGAAAGCGCTTCAAGATCTTTGAAATTTGTATCAGGATCATGTTTGAAATCCATTTCCTACCTGCCTTTTAAACATTTTCAGGGTACAAATACAGGATTCATCTTTCAGATTGAGCGGTTTCATCGAGCTGGAGAAAAGCGTCAATTTCTTTTGATGTAAGTGTTTCTTTTTCTGTTAATTCTTTTGCAAGCAGATCCAGTTTTCCGCGATTTTCCTGTAAGATTTTTTGCACCTGTTCATGGCATTTATGGAGAATTTCTTTGACTTCGGCATCGATGATTTGGGCGGTTGCTTCGCTGTAATCTTTGTCCTCGGTCAACTCTCTGCCGAGAAAAGGATGGGGTTCTCCTTTTTAAAACCATCAGTCCGATTTTTTCGCTCATGCCCCACTGGCAAACCATCCGCCGTGCCAGTTGAGAGGCGTTTTTCAGGTCATCACCGGCACCGGAAGTAACATCGTTAAACACTTCTTCTTCCGCTGCCCCGCCACCCACCATAACCGAAATTCTGTTAAGCAGGTATTGTTTGCTGAAATTGTGTCTGTCTTCTTCGGGTACCTGTTCGGTTGCCCCCAGTGCTTGGCCCCGGGGTATGATGGTTACTTTAGAGAGCGGATCGGCTCCCGGAAGCAGCAGCGCAGCAAGTGCATGACCGGCTTCATGGTAGGCAATCCTGTTTTTTTCTTTGTCAGAAAGCCTGTCTTCACGCTTGAGTCCCATGATGGTTTTATCCCGGCTTTCATGAAAATCCTGCATTTCCACCTGTTTTTTGTTCTTTCGGGCCGCAAGCAGCGTGGCCTCGTTGACCAGGTTTTTTAAATCAGCACCACTGAAACCCACCGTGCTCCCGGCCAATTGATCATAATCGATCTCTTCAGCCATCTTCACTTTGCTGATATGCACTTTGAGAATCTTTTTCCTCGCCGATTTCCGGGGCATTTCCAGATTGATCCGACGATCAAACCGTCCGGGGCGTATCAGGGCCGGGTCCAGTACATCCGGACGGTTGGTAGCGGCCAGGACAATGACCGATTCCTGCTTGCTGAATCCATCAATTTCCGAGAGAATCTGGTTCAGGGTCTGCTCCCGCTCATCATGTCCCCCGCCGACCCCGGTTCCCCGCACCCTGCCGATGGAGTCCAGCTCGTCAATAAAAATCAGGGACGGTGCATTCTTTTTGGCGACCTGGAACATGTCTCTGACCCGGGAAGCGCCCACCCCGACAAACATTTCGATAAATTCCGATCCACTGATGGAATAAAACGGTACATTTGCTTCTCCTGCCATGGCCTGGGCCATCAGGGTCTTTCCCGTGCCGGGGGGGCCGGCCAGCAGTATCCCTTTGGGCAGTTCAGCACCCAGGTCAAGATAGACAGCCGGGTCCTTGAGGTAATCGACCATCTCTTTTAATTCCTTTTTGGCATTTTCAAGGCCTGCGACATCTTCGAAGGTAACGTCAACTGCCTGTTTTTGTATTTTTTTTGCCTTGGATTTACCAAAACCAAATGGTCCTGCTCTTCCACCCATTCCACCCATTCCACCCATTC
>JAABTU010000315.1 GCA_011389715.1 Desulfotignum sp. | reverse complement strand
TTGATGGGCTTGGTCAAAAAATCATCCATGCCGGCTGCCAGACAGCTGGATTTACAATCATCTATCACAGTGGCTGTCAGGGCCATGATGGGTATACGCCGCATCTCACCGGTCATGGCTTCATGGTCCCGGATTCTTCTGGCAGCTGCATATCCATCCATTACCGGCATATTGATATCCATGAAGATCAGATCAATTTTTTGATCTGATCCAGTATATATCTGCACAGCCTCCTGACCGTTTCCAGCTGTCAGGACAGTATATCCCGCCTTGGAGAGCATCAGATCCGCCATTTTCCGATTTACTGGATTGTCTTCCACCAACAGGATGGTAATGCCGTGTTTTTTGTTTTCCGAAAGCGTATGTACGGTCACAATTTTTTCCGGCAGCATACCGGAGCCGGGATGGACGACGGCATCCATGCCCATGACATGGGCAATCATTTCCAGCAGACTGGATTTTCGTACGGGTTTGGAAAGAAACCCTTTGAATCCGGCCTGCGCGAATATGGCAGCAACGCCGGGAAAAGGAACGGAGCAGGCAATACACCCGAAAGGATACTGGCCGGGACTCAGATTCTCAAGGATATGGGGCAGCCTGGAAAAAGATCTGCAAAGGGTTTTGCCAAAATCCATAATACAGAGATCAAAACGGTTTTTTTGGGTATTTTTGAGAAATTCATCCAGATGTTCCAGGGGGTGGTGCAAAGGTTCCATGCCGGCCAGGGTCATTTCGTGAACCAGGATGTCCCGGTTTTCCCGGGTAGTGGTACTGATAAGTATTTTTTTGCCTGCCAGGGCCATGGGATGTATCCGGGTTTTTTTTTGCTTGTGGGCCTTTTTAAGACAGGCGGTAAAAAAAAAGGTGGACCCTTTCCCAAATTCCGAGGTGGCCCAGACAGACCCGTTCATATTTTCTGCGATGTTTCTGCTGATGGCCAGCCCAAGCCCGGTTCCCCCGGAGCGGCGGACAATATCTGACTCAGACTGGATAAACGGTTCAAATATGGTCCCCAGCTCATCAGGGGCAATACCAATGCCGGTATCGGTAACGGAAACGGTCAAAAGACACTGGTTGTCAGGCCGGCCCTGCCCATCCAGGTATAATGCAATGGATCCTTTTTGGGTGAACTTGACTGCATTGCCAAGCAGGTTCAGTAATATCTGACGGAACCTGTGGGGATCACCGGTCACCTGTCCGGGAACCTGATCAGAAATCCTGCAGAACAGCTCCACCCGGGTTTCATCCACCTGGGTTCTCACCTGGTCAATGGCTTCAAAGCACAGAATTTCCGGATCAAAATCAATGGCTTCCATGTGAAGTCTGCCCGCTTCCACTTTTGAAAAATCCAGAATATCATTCACCACGGACAGCAAGGTATCACAGGACAACCGGGCAGCATGTAAAAACGATCTCTGATCCTCATTCAACGGCGTGTCCAGCATCATGTCCGTATACCCCACAATGCTGTTTAAGGGGGTTCTGATCTCATGGCTCATGGAAGCCAGAAAATAGGTCTTGGCCCGGGAGGCTCTCTGGGCTTCCTGTGCCAGGGTGTTTGCCTGATCCATGGCCTCCTGCAGCTGCTTATTGGCCTGCATTAACAGCTCTATGCTGTTTTTATCCTTTGTCCGTCTGCGGATCCGTGCCAGTATCCGGCGAGCGGACGGTCCATTGGCTTTACAAAAACGCTTATGCATTGGCCCGTTCAACATACTCCTTTGTACGGGTATCTATTTTGACCAGCTGGCCTTCTTCAATAAAAGGCGGCACCTGTATCTCATATCCGGTTTCAAGGGTGGCGGGTTTGGTGCTGCCTGTTGCGGTGTCTCCTTTTGCCCAGGGTTCTGTTTTGGTGACCGTCAGATTAATGAAATTGGGCAGGGTCACGCCAATGGGTTTCTGGTTGTGCAAAAGCACTGTGCAGACCGTATTTTCCTTCAACAGATCGATGACATCCTCCAGCTGGTCCCGGGTGAGTAATATCTGTTCATAATTGCTGGTGTTCATGAAGCAATAGGCATCCCTGTCTGTGTACAGGTATTCCATTTCCTGTTCTTCCAGGTCGGCTTTTTCAAATTTATCCCCTGATCGGTAGGTTCTTTCAAACTGTGACCCGGTGATCATATTTTTGAGTTTGCATTTGTAAAGGGACTGCCCTTTGCCTGGTTTTTTAAATTCAAACCCGACGATGACATAGGGTTCACCGTCAATTTCAAATTTCAACCCTTTTCTTAAATCTGATGCTAAATACATGAAATGCTCCAAGTTCTTAAGGTTCGATTATTATAATGTGACTGCGCTGAAATTATTATGCCCAATAAACCATAATACAGGCAGATTGGCAAGATCCAGATAAAAACAACTTGCAATTTTACGCTGTTTATAGGAAATATTATAGGTTAAAAAAAATTTTATCCCGGGAAAATAGAATATGATCATTGTTATTGATTTTGGATCCCAGTTTAATCAGCTCATTGCCAGGCGGGTCAGGGAGCACAATGTATATTGCCAGGTGGAACCGGCTGATATCTCCCTTGACAGAATCAAGGCGCTTACCCCCAAAGGCATCATTCTTTCAGGCGGTCCTTCCAGTATATATGAAGACAACAGCCCGGCCATCGACACCGCCCTGTTTGACCTGGGGGTTCCGGTACTGGGAATATGCTACGGCATGCATTATATGGTGCATGCCCTGGGCGGGATGATCCAGCGGGCCCGGAAAAGGGAATACGGGTTTGCAAGACTGCAGATCAAACCCGGGTGTCCGCTGTTCACGGATATGGAACCAGCATTCCAATGCTGGATGAGCCACGGTGACAGCGCAAAAGAGCTGCCCAACGGTTTTGAGGTGACCGCTTCCACAGAAAACACCGCCATTGCTGCTGTGGCAAACTACCAGAAGCGGTTTTACGGACTTCAGTTTCACCCGGAAGTGGAACATTCGGTCAACGGTTCATTGATGATCAAACATTTTTTATTTGATGTATGCCAGTGCGGAAAAAACTGGACCATGAAATCTTTTTCCCAAGGGGCTATTTCCCAGATAAAAGAGGCGGTTGGGGATCAAAAGGTTATCATGGGCCTGTCAGGGGGTGTGGATTCCTCAGTGGCTGCCACCCTGATTCACAAGGCCATCGGAAAAAACCTGTATTGTATATTTGTTGACAACGGGCTTTTGCGGCACAATGAAAAAACACAGCTGGAAAAACGGCTTGTTGCAAACCTGGACATGAACAT
>JAABTU010000314.1 GCA_011389715.1 Desulfotignum sp. | reverse complement strand
CTTTTTCCATGATTTGCCTGACAATGGGCAGCAGCTCTCCTGAGGGCAGTTTTTTCGCATCTGCCACACTCTGCTTCAGGTCCGCAACAAACCGGTCCGTGTGGGCCACGTTGGAAAGCGTGACCGACAGATGGATATTGGCCGGCACACCGTCAAATGAAAGAGAAGGCTGGATATACCACCCTTTGCGGTTCATTTCATCGATGATATGGAAAACACTGACGCTTTCAGATCCGAAGGAGAGCAGGGTCATGTCCGGCTCAGCCAGGAGATACAGCTCCGGGATAGATGCAATCCCCTTTTTTATTACTTCAACGGCAAGAAGCTGTTTTTCTGCAAACGCAAGGTACTGCCTGTCCCCCACATAATTGAGAACCGCCCAGGCCGCTGCCAGGGGTCCCCCGCTCTTGGTGCTCTGGACCGTGGGATTGATCATGGTGTAACCGAGCCACCGGGTGAAGGCAAACATCTGGCAGGCCCGCAGCTCAGGATTGCGGTACAAGATCATGGAAGCACCTTTGGGGGCATAGGCGTATTTGTGAAGATCCATCGATATGGAGGAGACCCCTTCCAGGGAAAAGTCAAATGCGGGAATATCCCGGCCCAGTCTTTTAAAATAAGGGAGCAGAAATCCGCCCATACAGGCGTCCGTGTGGAACCAGATCCCGTGTTTCTGTGCGGTCCGAGCAAGCGCGGCAATGGGATCGATCACGCCCTGGGTATAAGACGGTGCCGATCCTGCCATAAAAATCGTGTTGTCGGTGATGTTCGCTGCCATGCGCTCGGGATCGGCCGTAAAGGTTTTGCTGTCCACAGAAACGGTCACGGTTTTGATACCGAAATAGTGGGCTGCTTTATGAAACGCTGCATGTGCCGTAGTGGGAACAACCATTTCAGGTGCTGTAATATCCGGGTGTTTCATCCGAAAGGAATCCCGGGCCGCTTTCACCGCCAGCAGAATACTCTCCGTGCCACCGCTGGTAAAGTTCCCCACCACCTCCCGGTCACCCTGCAGATGCTTTCTCATCATTGAAACCAGATCGTTCTCAATCTGTAGCAAACTTGGATAAACGGTAAAATCCAGGGCATTTTCACTTAAAAACAGGTTGTAGACCTCTTTGGCAAAGGACAGGATCTCTTTGCCCGGATCAAAAATATAGCCGAACGCCCTGCCCGACTGCCAGTCCATATCATTTTTTTTGTACCGGCCGAGCGCTTCAAAAATCTCTTCGCGTGCACGCCCTGTTTCAGGTATTTTCATTGCAGATCCTCTGGATATATTGGTTTTAAGACAGAATTATGTGCTTTGTCAGTTCAAAATCATCCGGACGGTCTGCCCTTCGGGGACCTGTTCACCAGATAAATACCGGTGCAGACAAGGGCCAGGCCGGACCAGACCATCATGCCCACCGGTTCAGATAAAATCACCGCACCGAAAATAACGCCGAACAGCGGCGCAAGAAAGGTGAATGTGGTCAACCCGCTGACCGCAAAATTGTGTATCATCCAGAACCAGAGGGTGTAACTGAAAAAAGCGACCACAACAATCTGATATGCCATTGCCCACAAAACACCGGCAGTCAGGACAAGGGTATAATCATGTTCAAACATGAGTGATCCCGCCAGCAGAACCGGCAGGGCAAATATCAGTTGTGAAAAAAGGGTCTGGTAATGATTGAGGGTCACCGTCTGACTGATGCGTTTGATATACAGGGTTGTCGCTGCCCAGAAAACCGCTGCGGCCAGCCCCATCACATCGCCGATCCAGTTGTTTTCCGGCAGCATGGGCGACTGGATCCTGAAAACCATCCACAACCCGACAAAAGCCAGTATCAGCCCTGCCGCTTTTCCGGGGCGCAGCCGGTCCTGATCCAGGATAAAATGCGCACCCAGGGCCACCCAGAAGGGATGGGAATACAAAAAAATGGTGGCCCTGGAAGCGGTTGTAAAAGAAACGCTCCAATATAAAAAAAGAAAATCAAGGCCGAACAGCAAACCGATCATCAAGGCATGCCTTCGGGCACCTTTCGGAAAAAAAACCGCCTGTCCTTTGAATTTTGCCCAGAGCAGCACCAGAAAGCCAGCTGCCACTGAGCGGATCGTTGCCGCCAGCAGCGGGGGTATCCCCTGGTTGCTGAATTTAATGCTGACCGCATTGCCGCCCCAGATGGCACATACCAGCAGAAGCAACAGTCCGGCGGTCAAAGATATTTTTCCGTTATTCAATCGATTCTGCACACCCATAACATGTCACCTCCGAGACTATGCAGGAATAAACCAAAAAAACCGGATCTGTCAAACAAAATTCAAATAACCCGCCTGCCAGGACGTAGGATCTAAACGATCAGCCTCATATTGAGGAATATGTCAAAACCATTTGCTTCAATGCATGTGCCTAAGGAGCATCCCCGGAGAGAAATACCCCGGGCGGCCCGTGGCTTTTATTGTCACCAGGGCCGGACCGTGCTATTATTTAAAAATGGAAAAGATCAGACAAGCCATACTTTCTGTGATCAAAGACATTTTTGAAACGAGATGGATGATATATGGATAAACAGAAACTGCATCTTGAAACACCGCTCATCGAGTCATTCCCCTTTTTCGCCTGGCAGGGGGCCGGGTATGGCCCAAAATGGAATCAATGCAGCCATCCGGCTCGTTCAAATTGCGCGGCATCGAGAACGCCTGCATGACCCATGCTGCGGCAGGCGCCAGACAATTTCTGAGCGCATCAGGGGGAAATGCAGGGATCGCTGTAGCGTATTCCGGGCGCAAACTGGGCATTCCCGTCACAGTGATTGTGCCGGAGACAACACCTTCCCGGTCCATCGAACTCATTACCCAGGAATCCCCCCGCATTGTGGTTGCAGGGGCATCATGGCAGGAAGCACATGCCCATGCTGTCCAGATCTTGGCACCGGGATGGGTGTATATTCATCCGTTAGATGATCCGCTGCTGTGGGCAGGGTATGCCGGTATGATTGATGAGACAGTGCGGCAGGGTGTCACTCTGGATGCAGTGATTTTGTCTGTGGGCGGGGGTGGTCTGCGGGGGAGCCGGCGTAACCATACAGCAAATTTTGAAGGGGCCCAATCTTTCATGAAAAAAATGTGAACATTTTTCTTTTCACGGTGTCCACCCTGATAAAGGAAGACCGGATGTTGTTTTTAAACCAACAAGGTGTAACTTGTAACTTGTAACTTGAAAAATGGAGAACAGGAACATGAAACACTTGATCTCGATAATGACCGCAGTTGTGGTATTGATCTGCTTGTCCACGGCACCT
>JAABTU010000313.1 GCA_011389715.1 Desulfotignum sp. | reverse complement strand
GCAATGATGATATATATGCACAGCGGCTGAGTGCGGCAGGCACACCCCTGTGGAACGCCAATGGCCTCAAGCTTCACAATGATCCGGGGAATACCAGCCAGCGGCGGCCCTGCATTGCCGGTGACGGCGAATATGGTGCCATTGTCACATTCCAGGATATCATCTTTGATGCCTACAGTATTTATGCGGTCGGCCTGGATGCAGACGGCAAAAAATGGAGCAGCTATGTGTATTATGATGATCCAGGAAATGACCAGACAGATCCGGTGATCATTTTTGACGGCACAGGGCCGGATCCCACAGGGGCGGTCGTTGCCTGGGTTGATGAACGCACATCCAGTGACAATATTTATGCCCAGAAAATTGCTGCAGAATATATCACACTGCTTCCGGATCTGGCAGTGGAATCCATTGTCATTACCCCGCCCATGCCAGAGCCTTACGAAGCCTTCTCCGTTGATATCACCTACAGAAATTATGGCCCGGTTGATGTTACAATTCTGGTGAAATGTGGCTTTAATTCAGGCACAAAGCCATTATCCATCTGGCAGACATGGGATCTTGTGGGTCTATCTGCCGGGGGCACAAGCACAACGCGTTTTGATTTTCCATCCGGACGGGAGGCTGATGTTTATACGCTGCGTGCCTCCATTGATCATTTTTCCTCTATAACAGAATCAGATGAAACCAATAATTTCCTGGCAGTGCCCCTTATTATTTCTGCTCCTGACACAGATCCACCCACCCCGGATCCCATGACATGGGAAATCCCGCCATTTCAGACCGGTATGACCACAATATCTATGGAAGCAACTACGGCGGAAGATTCCTCATTGCCGGTCACCTATTTCTATAATTTCACATTAAGCCCCACCGGCGGATCAGGTGGCAGCGATTCTCCTGGATGGTCTTTCAGCACAGCCTTTGTCAATGGGGGATTGTCAGTCAACCACCAGTACGGGTATCAGGTGAAGGCACGAGATGGGTTTTGGAATGAAACCGCATATTCCAGCGTCAGTTATCAATACACCGATATTGAGACTCCCAAAGGTTTTTTAAGGGGAACTATTACAGAAAATTCGATCCAGCTTGGAATCATGAACATGCTTTCTGGCCTGACCCGGGGCGCTTCCGGGTTGTTCATCCAGAATGTTACCGCAGGCACAGACACAGGATGGAAAAAAAATAATGACCCCTGGGTGAGCAGCGGTTTGTACCCGGACACCTGGTATGAATTTTTTGCCAAGGCACGCAACGGAGATGGGGATGAAACTCCGCATGTCAGCAGTGGCAAAATCTGTACCCTTGCAGCGGTACCCGTCCCTGCATCTTTTTCAGATGTGACCCGGACAGCGGTCACCGTTAACTGGAAACCCAATGGGAACCCCAAAGACACCAGATACTTTTGTGAAAACTTTACTGCCGGAACAAATTCCGGATGGATGGCCGGGTTGTCCTGGACCTCCAAAGGGCTGACCTGCAATAAAACATGGTCATTCAGGATCAAGGCCAGAAACAAAGAGGGAGTTGAGACCGAATGGCGCAAACTGGGATACCAGGCAACCCTGCCATGCCCGACATATAACGGGGATTTTGATACAGATGGCGATGTGGACGGGAAGGATCTCCAGGAACTGGCAACCAATCCCGGCCTGATGGATCTGGCAATGTTTGCAGGCAATTTCGGCAGTGTGGATTAAAAATGACCGGAAAAGGTGAGCCGCAATCATGATATGAAAAACATGCTTTACTCTCCTGGTCAGATAGGATATGTAGATGATCATTGAATATATATAAATTCTGTTAAAAATCTTTGATTAAGGCAGCAATGATCATAAATCCGAAAATTCTCGTTGTAGATGATGAACCGCGATTCTGCCACAGCATGAAAACCCTGTTATCCTCCCAGGATTATGAAGTAAAGACATGTTTCAATGGCAGTGATGCCCTGCAGTTTTTAACAGAGGAAACATTTGATCTTGTTCTGCTGGACATATTCATGGAGGATATGGATGGTTTTCAGGTCATTGAAAATAAAATCGATCGGAAAATTGATACCCCGGTTATAATCATGACCGGCAGGTCATCAGCAGACACTGCGGTCAAAGCCCTGCGGATGGGCGCCATTGAGTATTTGAAAAAACCGTTTGAAACCCGGGAAATGTTTTCATCCGTAAAAAATATCCTCAACCAGAGGGCATTGGAAAAAGAGCGCAAAGCCGCAGAATCGCAATCTGTGCAGCGCCGGAAGCTTGAGAGTCTGGGCCGCATGGCCGGTTCCATTGCCCACCATTTCAACAACCAGCTCAGTGCAGTGATGGGCAATCTGGAAATTGCCCTGGAAGATCTGCCCGTTGATGCCGGGTACCGGAGAAATCTGTTTCAGGCCATGATGGCCGCCCATAAAGCAACATCAGTGAGCAGACAGATGCTTCAGTATCTTGGCCATACATCCGGCAGATTCATGCCCACAGATCTTTCTGAGTCCTGCCGGAAGACCCTGGCCCTTTTCCAGACAGCAATCCCCAGGGGCATGAAACTTAGTGTTGATTTTCCCGATTTCGGGCCGGTCATCCATGCCGACCCAATTCAGATACAGCAGGTGCTGACCCATTTGATCACCAATGCCTGGGAGTCCATTTCCGATACCCGGGGCGACATTGCCTTAAGTATCACGGTGGTTTCCCATGAGGACATACCTTCCCGGTGCATCCCCATCGACTGGCAGCCGCGGGATATTGCCCATGCCTGCCTGGAGGTATCAGACACCGGCTGCGGGATACCTGCCAAAGATATCGATAAATTGTTTGATCCGTTTTTTACCACAAAATTCATGGGCCGGGGACTGGGACTGTCTGTGGCGATGGGCATTGTCAAAGCCCACAGCGGATGCATCACAGTGGACAGTGAGCCGGGATCAGGCAGTGTTTTTCGGATATATCTGCCAGTGACTGGTGGGGTTGACTTTGCTGAAACCTTCTGAATTCGTGGGCATCAGGATCCGGCAGAAGGCAGGGCAGGTGCGTTAATATCAAATTACCGCAGATTTGTTTTGCGTTTAAGTTTTATAATATTTTTTTGCCACATATTATTAAAACGCCAGAAAACAGGAAATAAAACGTCGATGGCAATGGAACCGGAACAACACCTGCTGCGATTGGCACGCCCGAAATATTTTCAAAGGCATAATCGACCAAAACAACATTATTTACGACGTCTGTATCTAATTGAATCCATCCATAGTGAGGATTGGAATCAAAGCTTATCTCAAAACCCAAATATTTATCA
>JAABTU010000312.1 GCA_011389715.1 Desulfotignum sp. | reverse complement strand
ATTGTATTGTACTGCCGGTTGTAGGCCCAGCACATTTCTATGCCTGCTATTTTTGCCACTGCATAGGCTGAATTGGTCGGCTCAAGAGGGCCGGTCAAAAGATAATTTTCCTTCATGGGCTGCGGACAATCCCTGGGGTAGATACAGGAAGACCCCAAAAAAATGAGTTTTTCAACACCATGGATATGACTGTGGTGGATCAAGTGGGTCTGAATCATCAAATTCTGGTAGATAAACTCTGCGGGAAACGTATCATTGGCCAGTATACCGCCGACTCTGGCTGCAGCCAGAAACACATAATCCGGCTTGTTCTGGGCCATCCAGGCCCCCACTGCCTGAAAATCCGTCAGTTCCAGTTGCGTATGGCCCGGAGCCAGAATGCGAGTGTATCCTTCGTGCTGAAGCTGTCTGACAATGGCGGATCCCACCATCCCGCCCGCCCCTGCCACAAACACTTTTTTATCTGAATTCATGGGCTTATTCATGATGGTTCATCACATCAAATCCATGGGTCGTCAACAGATGATCCCGCCGGGCTGCCAGCAGATCCCGGGAAACCATTTCCGCAACCAGGTCACCAAAGGATGTTTCCGGTTTCCACCCCAGTTTTTCCCGGGCCTTTGACGGATCCCCCAGCAGGTCATCCACCTCGGTTGGCCTGAAATAGGCGGGATCCACTTCAACAATCAGATTGCCTGTTTTTTGATCATATCCTTTTTCATGATCCCCTTTTCCCTGCCACACCATATCCATGCCCAGTTCCCTGGCTGCAAGTGTGACAAACTCCCTGACTGAATGCTGCTGTCCACTGGCAATGACAAAGTCTTCAGGGGCAGCCTGCTGGAGCATCAGCCACTGCATTTTAACATAATCTCTGGCATGTCCCCAGTCTCTTTTTGCATCCAGATTTCCCAGATACAGCCGGTCTGAAAGTCCCAGGTGAATCCGGGCCAGGGCCCGGGTAATTTTGCGGGTCACAAACGTTTCCCCCCGGACCGGAGATTCATGATTGAACAGGATGCCGTTACAGGCATACAATCCATATGCCTCCCGGTAATTGACAGTTATCCAGTAGGCATACAGCTTGGCAGCAGCATAGGGGCTTCTTGGATAAAAAGGGGTCTGCTCGGTCTGGGGCGTTTCCCGGACCCTGCCGTAAAGCTCGGAAGTGGATGCCTGATAATACCGGGTTTTTTTCTCAAGCCCCAGCAGGCGGATCCCTTCCAGAAGCCGCAGGGTGCCCAGGGCATTGACATCAGCGGTATATTCCGCCGATTCAAAGGATACCGCCACATGGCTCTGGGCTGCCAGGTTATACACCTCATCGGGCTTTACCTGTTGGAGGATTCGGATCAGATTGGATGCATCAGTCAAATCGCCGTAATGGAGAATAAAATTGCGGTCCGATGTATGGGGATCCTGGTAAAGATGGTCGATTCGGTCTGTGTTGAACAAAGATGCCCGGCGTTTGATACCGTGCACTTCATACCCCTTGCGGATCAACAGTTCCGCCAGATAGGCCCCGTCCTGACCGGTGACCCCTGAAATCAATGCAGTTTTCTTTTTCATAGCAAATTACCCTGATAATTTATCTGTTTTCTGTAAATACCGGCCAATGCGTTTGTGACCTGTTGTTCTGAAAAATCAGATATGGCACGGGACCGGGCCGCATCCCCCATTTTTTTTCTCAGGCCGGAATTTTCCAACAGTTTTTTCATGCAGCCACCCAGCTCCCTGACATTTCCGGGGGCGTGCAGAATTCCGGTTTTACCATCAACCACCGCATCTGTGATACCGTATATTCGGGACGCCACCGATGGGATACCCACGCAAGCCGCCTCCAGAATGACGCTGCCAAACCCTTCTCTGTGACTGGGGAGACAAAAGATATCCGCCGCATTCATAAATTTTTCAGGCGTATGGGTATATCCCGGGAAATACACCTGTGTCATCTGTTTAAACAGCGGATGGTCTTGAATCGACTCTTCATCTGTTCCCACAATCATCAAATGGATGCCTTTTCTTGTACGGATCAGATCAGAAAAAGCTTCTCCGAGTTCCAGAAGACCTTTATCCCGTTTCAGCCTTCCCACAAACAGAAAGACAACATCATTCTGCGGAATTAACCATTCTTTTCTGATCTGCCGGCGAACTACCGGATCAGGATTAAACCGGTCAGGATTCACGCCGCAAATGGAGCCATTCAACAGCACATGGGATCTGGCTGGATCAATCACTTTTTCATTCAGCAGAAAATCTTGTTGAGAATGGCTGTCTGTTAAAACAATCGTAGACTGTGAGGCAAAAAACCGGTCAATCATTTTAAGCATCTGCCGGTGGATACCTGTCCGGGTTGCCCAGACCTGGCCGGTAAAGGTATGGATACGCACCGGCACTTTTGCCAGCCGGGCTGCTGTCATGGCCAAAAGCCCGGTTTTGGGCATAATGGAATGAACCAGATCAAATCGATTTTTTTTAAAAAACCAATATAAACGGCAAAAACAGTAAAAATCATATCTCGGATTCGGTTTTCGAACAAAGGGAATCTTTTTGAAACGGACAGTTTCCGGCAGATTCAGAGTCGCAAAGGCCTGGTCTGAGCAATGGGTGACAATGGTTATATCATATTCGGTTGCCAGTCGCAGTATATGAGGCTTGAGGAACCATTCGATCACAAAGTGAACCGTGGTGACCAGACAGATTTTTTTTTGGGTTCCGGTTAACCCGGCCTGAAAAAACGAGACAGCCGGTTCGGACTCATCGCCGATGGGAATGGCTCGATGCCTCAATATCAGGTAGTTCAATCCGGTGATAATGGCAAAAGCATCTATGGCGGCTTTGCCCACTTGCTTTATGACGGCACCGGCGGCATATGCGGGCTGTCGACGGTACCCATACCAGAAGCCAACCAGTTGACGGGTCCACGACCACCGGGTTTTTAACAATTTTTTCAGATTCAATCCATCTTCCCTGTATGCAACCAAGGGGTCTTCAATATTGGCATAACAACTGGTTTGATACTGTCGCAAAAGCAACTCCTGGTCTTCACACAAGAGCGCTGTTTGATGATAGGGGTTTTTTTTGAACCAGGTCAACCGCCCCATCCATGTGGGATGCATCAGCTTGAATCCCTGATCGGGCGTGGCACAGATGCGGTCATGGGATGCCGGGACACTCCGGACCCCAACCGGTTCTTTTTCATTCTTGAACACCAGAAGGCTGGAACCTACCAGATCGACCCCGGGGTGACGCTGTAAAAATTCCACCTGACGCGCCAGCCGATGCGGAAAAGAAAA
>JAABTU010000311.1 GCA_011389715.1 Desulfotignum sp. | reverse complement strand
TTTCCGTGAGGTTGATGGAAGTGGGATTGGTTCTCGGGGCTTTTGAAAAAGAATTAGAGAACAGATCCCAGGGGTATGAATTCAGTATCATCGGGGATGTTGAAGATGGGGTATTTACTCTATTCTCAAGGCTCTATCCCCGCATGTGCAAAGCGTTGAGCAGAAAACATATTTACCATGATGAGGGGACAAATCAATGGGAAATAACAGAATCAGATATTGTAAGAGGGCAAATTACCGATGATCCGGATACAGAAAAAGAAGATTGGACCTCAGATCCGATGATTGTTATTGATGGAAAAGCAATCTCATGGAAAGAGTTTGGACAAATGCTGAAAGCATATGAGGGTTTTAATTTCAAGCTTCAGATATTTGATCAAACGGACGAGATGGATTAAAGAATGAAAATAATGTTCCAGAGAGACATAGCCCTAAAAGTTACAGTATCCCTTCTGTTACTGCTTTGTATCAATGCAATTGGATTGGTATCTCATGCAGGGGCACAAACCATCACCGGGAAAGTTGTCGGCGTTGCAGATGGTGACACCATCACAGTTCTCCAGGATCACACCCAATACAAGATCCGCCTGTATGGCATCGACACCCCGGAGAGAGGTTAAGATTTCGGTAAAAAGGCAAAGCAGTTTACATCCGGTATGGTGTTCGGCAAGCAGGTCCGGGTGATTCAGAAAGACATGGACAGATACGGCCGGGTGGTGGGTATGGTCTTTGTTGGCAATATCTGTGTCAATGAAGAGATTATCAGGACCGGCATGGCCTGGGTGTTTGATTATTATTGCAAAGACAGTGTATGCCCTGCCTGGAAGCTACTTGAGAAACAGGCACAGGGAGCCCGTATTGGCCTGTGGAGCCAGCCTGATCCTGTGCCTCCATGGGACTATAGGCGAGTAACCTAAAGCCGTCAGAGGCAAAAGCGCTTGCCGCTGCGCCATATCATGGCAACAAGAGATCCAAAGTATTTCATCAATCTTCCTGTAAGGATTTTAATTGCAAAAACTGTGTCATTGGTTTTAAAACCAGAGAGGCGGCAATCAAGGCTGGCTTCCGGCCGTGTGGTGGGTGTAAGCCGTGAACCGATAAAAACAGGAGAGCTACCCATGACTGATGATGTAATTACTAACGCGGGAAACCCGCAACCCATTTGTCCCTCCTCATTTTCTTGTTTTTTTAAAAGAAACTGAGGAGTAAGGCACTAAGGGGTTCAGCGTTCGGCGCTGCCCCTTTTTGTGATTTTGGAAAAAGGTCCTCTCTCAACTATCCCCTGAACTTCGATGTTCGGAAGAATTACCGCTCAGGCCGGAGCATGGTGTCGGTCAGCCGGTAAAACCCCTTCAGGTTTTCCAGCCAATAAGCATAAAATACAATATTGTCACTGTTGAATGAGATGACCTGCCGGCGTTTTTCAGATGCATAAATGAGGAAAAGCCGATCTGTGTCCGCTTCAATATTATAGATCATGGCGGCGTGGTGGTTGTTCAGCACCATGAGGTCCCCTTTTTGCAGCTGGTTTTCACCCACTTTTCTGGTATGCTGCAGCAAGTTTTTCATGGGCATGTACCCGTAATACTTCAACCCTGCAATCTGGGCGGCCCTGGCGTAAATGGAGAAGAAAAGATAGGAATTGTCAGAGGTGCCTGTGGTTACCGGGTTGCCCCCGTATTCGTAGGGGATGCCGATGAACTGCCGGGCTACAGATGGGATGTTCTGTCTGAAAACATCCCGGGCCGCACCGGGAATGACCCCTTCGGGCCTGGCAGTGAAGTCGTCTTTCTCAAAAGGCACGCCCCATGCAAAGATTGCATTAAAAAGGATCAGTGTTGAAATGAGAATGACTTTTTTCATGATTTTCCCTTGTATTTAAAAACGTAATATATGATATAGGATATTGGAGAAAAAAACACAAGGCATATCCCGGAAAGCACAGGGATGTGCAGGGCGTATTTTTTTATAATTCAAAAGAATGATGCTGTATTATGAAAATTATAACAACCCACAAAGGGACGGATTTTGATGCACTGGCAAGCCTTGTTGCAGCCACCCTTATCTATCCCGATGCCACACCAATACTTCCCGGCAATGTCAGTGAAAATTTAAAACCATTTCTGGCCATCCACAAGGATCTGTTTAAGTTTTATGCCCCCGGTGAAATCAACCTGGACATGGTGGAGACCTTGATTGTTGTGGACACCCATTCCTGGGGACGGCTGGACAACCGCCTGTCGCTTCTGCAGGAAAAACCGGATCTGGAGATCATTGCCTGGGACCACCATCTCCATGGAGACATGGCGATAACCCAGGCCCACATAAAAGAGACCGGTGCCTGTGTGACCCAACTTGTACAGCAGATTGAAACAAAAAGAACCCTGATCACTCCGATCCAGGCGACCTTGTTTCTCATGGGCCTGTACGAAGATACCGGCAATATGACCTTTGCTTCCACCCTGGCTGAAGATGCCCATGTGGCCGGGTTTCTTCTGGACCGCAGGGCAGATCTGAATATCCTGGCCACTTTTTTGAAGCAGGCCTATGCGAAAAAACACAAAGATATCCTCTATGATATGATCCAGAAAAGTCAGGCAATGAAAATTGCAGGCTTTTCCGTGGCGTTTTCAAAGCTTGATATCCAGGACCGGGTACAGAACCTGGCCATGGTGGTGCAGATGTACAGGGAAATAATGAATGCAGATGCCGTGTTCGGTATTTTCCGGGACCTGAAACAGGATAAATGCATGGTGATCGGCAGAAGCGGTGTGGATGAAATCAATATCAGTCTGATCATGCGCAGTCTCGGGGGCGGGGGGCACCCAGGAGCCGGATCTGCCCTGATCAAGGCCGCCAACCCGGAGGCTGTCCAGGAAATGATTGCGGAATTGATCAGCGGCAACCAGCAGACATCGGTGATGTTGTCAGATATCATGTCCTATCCGGTTGTAAAGGTGCATGAGGATACGCCGGTTGAAAAAGTGGTTATGATCCTGCGGGATTTAGGATGCACCGGCATGCCGGTGGTGGATGCAGATGACCGCATCGTTGGGGTGGTGTCCCGAAGGGATTTGACGAAACTGCGCCAGTCCAAACAGATGACAGCACCTGTCAAAGCGTTCATGACCCGGAATGTGATTACCATATCCCATGACAGAAGTGCGGTGGAGGTGGCCCGGCTCATGATCAAGCATGATATCGGCAGGGTGCCGGTGATAAAGGATGACAAAATGATCGGCATCATTACCCGGTCTGATGTGATGATGTACTTTTATGACCTGCTGCCGCATTAGCGGCTGTATTTTTTTGTGTT
>JAABTU010000321.1 GCA_011389715.1 Desulfotignum sp. | reverse complement strand
ATACACAATGGCAGACACGTGCTGCAGGTCATCTTTTACCTTCAGGGCAAACAAAATGCCCAAAAATGCCATGATGGTAAAAATATACCCGAACACCAGGGACAGTTTGTCAATACGGCCCATGATCAGGATGTATCCCCAGAACTCATAGGTCCAGATCCGGCCCATGGGGATGGTCATGAGGAGGTAAAAACTTACCACAGGAATCAGCAGCATATATACTGCCTTGGTTCTGCCCCGCAAAAAGGGAATCAAAAGAGCGGCAGCAATAAAGATCAGGGCCGGGGGCACAAGATTACCGGTCATAGTAATCCTCTTTTTTCATGACAACCATCCGCAGGAGTTTGGCTAAAAAAATGAGCAGCACACAGGAGAAAAACCCATACACCGCGGAAAATCCCTTGATCTGTTCAAAATAAAACGCGGGATGCGGATGAATGAAAAATTCCGCAATCAGCAGCACCACCAGAGAACCGTAAAAACAGCGCAGCAGCATTTTTACATTCTTTGGTTTGTCAAAAATGGTCAACTCTTTTTTCATCTTACCACCTTATGCCCTGCAAACCGTGTGCAGTTCAACCGGCCCGGCCGTGGAATCAACAACCAGGGCTTCGGTCATTATTTTGTTAATGGCCGCCACCGCCGCCGAAAAAAAATGCCAATGCCAGATAGATCACCGACACCAGCACCGCAATGTAAAATGCGGTCTTGTAGCCGGGAACCGGGTCATGTCCCAGCATCTCCCAGTCTTCGTTGTTGTGTTTATCCTTGATTGTCATGGTTGTCTATATCCCCGATATAATTATCACTGCCATTGGTTCCCGGTTTTGAAAGTCTCCAATGCTTTTTTACCACGAAGAGCAAGAAAGTCACGAAGAAACGGCTTCTTCGTGTGCTTCGTGGTTTTAAAAAACAAAATCAATGCAACTGCCTCGGTTCATCATACCCTTCTGAATTTCTATTACCATTCCCCGCATACAGTTTTGTCCAGTTCGACCAGTATTCCGCCTCAAAGGTTCAAACCCAGAACGATCAGATCCACAAACATCCGGGGAAAGAAAAACAGCCCGATGGATGCCAGGGCCGTGAAGGCCAGCGGCACCACCAGGCACAAATTGGCTTCCTGGATTTTCACCGGGACATCGGAAAGGTCGTCTTTCCCTTTGCCGAAAAACGCCTGATACACAATGGGCAGAAAATAAAATGCGTTCAAAAAAGAGGATACCAGCAGCACCACCATGAAAACGGTCTGCCCGGCCTCAAGTGTGCCCAGGATCAAATTCCACTTGCTGTAAAACCCGCCCGTGGGGGGCAGCCCGATCACCCCCAAAGATCCGATGAAAAATGCGGCAAAGGTTACCGGCATCTGTCTGCCCAGGCCTTTCATCTGGGAGATATATTTTTTGCCGGTGGCCACAAAAATGGCACCGGCACAGAAAAACAAGGTGATTTTGCCGAATGCGTGCATGAGAATATGGATCACCCCGCCCAGCTGGCCCGAAGGAGACAAAAGGGCCACGCCGAACACAATATAGGACAGCTGGCTGATGGTGGAAAAGGCCAGCCTGCGCTTGAGTTCATCCTGGGACAGGGCGATGCAGGAGCTGACAATAATGGTGAAGGATGCAATGACCATCACCACAACCCCCAGATTGAAATGTGCCAGCAAATCCACCCCGAAGATACCGGTGATGACCCGGACAATGGAAAACACCCCAACCTTGACCACGGCCACGGCATGCAAAAGTGCGCTCACCGGTGTGGGGGCCACCATGGCTGCGGGCAGCCAGGAATGAAACGGCATGATCCCTGCCTTGGCAAACCCGAACACAAACATGAGCAAAAGCACGGTGGCCGCCGGTTTTGACAGCTGGCCCGCAAAAATACCGGCCGTGGAAAATGCCAGGGTGCCTGTGACATGATAGCAGTATATCATGGCCGGCAGCACCAGACCAATGGAGGTGCCCAGGATAAACACCAGATACCGCCGGGCGGAAATCCTGGATTTTGCATCTTCATGGTGGGCCACCAAAGGATAGGTGGCCAAAGACAGTATTTCATAAAACAGATACAAGGTAAGCAGGTTGGCGGAAAATGCCGCCCCCATGGTGGCGGAGATGGCCAAAGCGAAAAAGGATACAAACCGGGTCTGGCCGTGTTCCTTGAGACCCCGCATGTACCCGATGGAATACAGGGAGGTGACAATGTACAAACAGGATGCCACCAGGGCGAACAGCATGCCCAGGCCGTCTACGGCAAAGGCGATATCAGCACCGGGGGCCAGTTTAAAAAGGGTGAACACAATTTTACTGCCGGACAGTACAGCCGGCACCATGGATGCCACCAGAAAAAACATGACAAACCCGGCAGCAAATATCCAGGCTTCCCTGACATTGGGTTTTTGTGATGATGACACCAGAATGGGGATCACAAGCAGCGGGACCAGGACAGTCAGCAACGGTTTGATTGAGATGAGGATTTCCATGGTTGGATCAGCCTTTTTGGGATATGAACATCAGGTATGTGTATTGGTTGCACAAAAAAAAATCAGTCATGGCTGGCCCCTCATTGAAGAAACGGCAGAATAATGGTGTTGACAATGGTGCCGGCATACACCCCGGCTGCAATGATGGCAACACTCACCAGTCCTAAGGCTGCCAGCATGGATACCGGGGCCTCGGCCATCACTTCGGCCGGAGAATGCGCCCCTGCCCCGGAATCAGCTTCTGCCCCGGCATGACCGGCAGCATGGATGTCATGGGATGGCTGCGGGTTCCCGGGAACATGATTGCCCGGGGCGCCGGGTGCGGGTGCGAAAAAACAGATCTCAAACACCTTGAAAAACAGTACCGCACATACCAGGCTGGAGATGATCAGGGCTGCGGCAAAATGATAGGCACCGGCCTCAAACGCGCCGAGTACCAGGTACCATTTGCTGAAAAACCCGCAGGTGGGGGGCACCCCGATAATGCTTAAGCCCGCCAGGACAAACCCGGCCATGGTCCAGGGCATGGCGGCAAACAGCCCGGACAGGTCTGAAAATGCCGCCTGTTTTCGCATATAGATGATATTGCCCACTGCCAGAAACAAAGCAAAGGTCATGAGCCCGTCATTGACGATGTGGAGAATGGCCCCGGTCATGCCCAGAGTATTTCCCAGCCAGGCACCGCCAACCATGTATCCGATCTCGCATACAATGATATAGGCCAGCATTTTTTTCAGATCTGTCTGAAACAGGGCCGTGAACGCCCCGGCAAGGATAGCGATGACCGCCAGCCATACCACGGCATCTGCCAGGTTCAGGGTCTCAAAAATATATTCCAGCCCGAACACGGTAACCATGAGCCGCACCATGACATATACCATCACCTTGGTCATCAGGGGTGCCACCACCCGGGCAAATCCCACCGGCGCAAATGTATAGGCATTGGGCAGCCACACATGCAAAGGAAACAGGGCCATCTTGATCCAGACCCCCAGAATGCATAAGATAAATGCGGTGAGAACGGCGGATGATCCCTGGATTCCTTTGAGGATGACTGCCACATCCGCCATGTTCAAGGAGCCGGTCGTAATGTACAGATACCCGACCCCCAGCAGATAAAACGAAGCCCCGATGACACCGATGAAGATATAATTCAATGCGGCAAGGGGTGCACGGTCTTTGTCTCCTAAGGCAATCAGGGCATAGGAGGTCAAAGAGGTGATCTCGATGAGCACATACAGGTTGAACAGGTCCCCTGTGGCGGTGACCCCGGTAAGCCCCACCACAAACAGCAGGTACATCACATAAAAAGAGGGGGCACGGTCAGGGATTTCCCGGGCCACGTTCCTGACACTGGCCACCAGGTTCACAAAGGCGATGGCAGATATCAGCACCAGCACCATCGCGTTGAGCAGATCGATCCGCAGTTCGATGCCCATGGGCGGTGCCCACCCGGCCATGCGGTACTGCATTGTGCCTGAGGTTATCACATCCGTCAGCACGCTGACAGCGGCAAAACAGGAGACAGCCATGGCAGCCAGGGCGATGTAGTAGGAGAGCTGTTTTTGTATCCAGGCGGCCAGGCCTGCGAAAAATGCCCCCAGCAGCGGGGCCAGAACAAGTATTGCCGGCATGTTATTCATGGGTGATTCTTTCCGATACGCGCATTCTCAGTTCATCTTCTTCCAGGGTCTGGTACCGCTGGTAAATCCGCACACACAATGCCATGGCCACCCCGAAAGTGGCCACTGACACCACAATGGCGGTGAGCATGAGCACATGGGGCAGCGGGTTGATGTAATCTGCTGCATGGATCACAACGTCATGGGCTGAATGGCCGCCATGCCCCCCCTGAATGATGGGGATGGTGGCCCCGTGCTTGTATCCGATGGACACATAAAACAGGATAATGGCGGTCTGAAAGATGTTCATGCCCACCAGTTTTTTCATTAGATTATTTTTGGCGATCATGGCATACAGCCCGATCATCATGAGAACAATATAGAGCCAGAAATTGTATTTTGCCACGATCAGCGGCAGGATGTCACTCATGGGGTTCTCCTACAATCCTTCATCATGTCTGCCTTCAGAGACGATATTAATGTAAATGATCACCATGACCGCCATCACGGCAATGCCCACACCGATCTCCACCCCCAGCATGCCTAAGGCCCGGATATGGCCGGGATCAGAAGGCAAAAGCGGCGCCAGCATGCCGTAGTCCAGAAAATGCCCGCCCATGAGCATGGCCAAAAAACCAAGCCCCACGTAAATCAAAACCCCCAGGGCGGCAAAAATAGACAAAAATTTTTCCGTCACCCTTTTTACCAGGGTTTTCAGGTTATAGGAGATGGCCATCAGAATCAGGCTGGAGCCGAAGATCACCCCGCCCTGGAACCCGCCTCCCGGTGAAAAGTCCCCGTGGGCCACCACATACAGTGCATAGATCTGGATAAAGGGAATCAGTATCCGGCACACGGTCTTGATGATCATGTCCGAGGGCACCCAGTCTTTGTCCATGTGCTCAAATTCATTTCCCGCAATCAGGCGGGTTTGAGGGTTCTTGAAATGCAGCATCACACCGGTGGGCACGTGCCGGAAATAGCGGTCTTTTTTGGGTCGAAAATCTCTGAGCAGAAGAAAGCAGGCAAGTCCTGCACAGAACACCACCGCAGTTTCAAACATGGTGTCATATCCCCTGTAGTCCGCCAGCACCGCTGTCACCAGGTTGGGCACCCGGGTTTCTTCCACAACGTTTTCAATATAATAGTTGGACAGATGGGTGGATGCCGGAGAGTTGGGATCACCCCAGTCCGGCAGGTCCATGGTGCCGTAAAGTAACAGCCCGCCGGTAAGACAGACGATAACAAAGCCGAAAAATTTCAATCTTTTGTCCTCCTGCTGGTGCGAAACACCGCTGCCACCAAAAACACCGTGCTTACCCCGGCACCCACCGATGCCTCGGTGAATGCCACATCCACCGCCCCCATGACGGCCCACAACAGGCACATCAAAAACGAATACGCACTGAATAAAATGGCCGTTCCCAGAAGGTCCCGGACCGTGATGGCGGCAATGGCGCAGAAAATCACAAAGGTCAATACAATCAGGTCAATGGGCCACAGCATCTTAGGTTATTCCTTTTTCTTTTTTTGTGTCCAGGGCCGCAGTCCCGCCCGCATGCCGGCATCCACAATGGAATGGGTGGCGGTGGGGCTGGCCAGGAACACAAAAAACACAATCAGAAACATTTTTATGGATAAAAGCAGGGTTTCAAGAGAAAAATGGTGAAGGTTGAAGATAACCAGTCCGGTGACCATGGCAAATATCCCCAGGGTGTCCAGTTTACCGGCCGGGTGCAGCCTTGAATAAAAATCAGGCATCCGGATGATGCCCACAGCCCCGCCGAGAAAAAAGAGCAGCCCCATGACCAGAAAAAAGATTGCAGCAATATTTATGAGAATATGCATCATCACTCCATAAAAGATTCTTCGTACAGGCCTTTGCGCTTGTGAAAATACCGGGAGGCGGCAAGCACGGCCACAAAATTTAAAAACGCATACGCCAGGGCTATGTCCACAAACATATCCACCCGGCCGTACAGGTATCCGATGAGCAAAAGCAGCACAACGGTCTTGCTGCCGATGGCGTTCACCCCCACCAACCGGTCCAGCACGGTGGGGCCGAACAGGCACCGGTACAGCGGCAGCACCATGATCAGGCACAGGGCAACGGCAATGCATGAAAAAAAATAGGTCATCTGTTTTCTCCGTAAACATGGGCCACCCGGTCCCGCATGACACCGGGAAGTCCTTCTGCGCTTTTCCGATCGATGCTGTGGACCCGGAAGCCGCCCTCGGAGGTGGCTGTGATGGTGACCGTCCCTGGGGTCAGGGTAATGGCATTGGCCAGGGTGGTGATGGCAATGTCTGATTTCAGACCGGTCTGGAACTGGATAATGTGGGGATCGATGAGCTGCAGCATCCTGGGATGAAACACCAGGTACAAGAGATGAAAATTGGCTTTGATGATCTCCATGACAAGCCAGGGCATATACCGGCAGAACCTGATAAACACCCCTGCCTGTTTCATGCTGACACCGGCAAACAGCAGATCATGAAAAAACCAGGCCACCAGTGCACTTGAAAAAAGTCCCAAACCCAGCAGCAACGGGTCGAATTTGCCGGACAGGATGATCCAGGTGGCAAACATGAAAACAAAGGTGACAAAAAATGAAAAGAAGGCTGATCCCGATTTTTTACTGCTCCAGGTTCCTTTTTTTTCAGATCTGTTTTCTTTCATCACCCACATCCTTTATACGAAAGCCATCAGCCATCAGTACTCAGCTAACAGCTAACAGCTTTCATATTTTGTTATGCCCGTCAGGGCATGGTCGTTATTACCGGATTTTCACGTACCTGTCCGTTCACAAAAAACGGTCATGACACCGGCGGCTGTTTATACTTTTATTTTTCTACACCATAAATGCTGCGAAATTTCTTGAAAAGCCGGGACACCGGCCCCTGCCCCTCTGAGGCTGCTGCCGCATCCGGGGTGCCGGCCGCCTCTTTTTCACGACGGAAATCATGGGCCGCCTGGATCGTCTCAATCAAGGTATCCATGTCCACAGGCTTGGACAAAAACTTGAACGCGTTGTATTTGCCGCTTTCAAGGGCGTTTTCCACACTCCCGTGACCGGTGAGCACAATACAGGGCAGATCCGGCTGCAGATCCTTGAGCCTGCGCTGTACCTCAATGCCGTCAATGCCGGGCATCTGCAAATCCACCACCGCCACGTCAAACACCTCTTGTGCCGCTGCTGCCACCCCTTCTTCGCCTGAGAAGGTAGTTTTGACCGTAAACCCTTCGAGCTTCAGCCGCTTGGCAATATATTTTAAAAATGTCTGTTCATCATCAATAAATAGTAGTTTCATACATACCCTTTTAAAATACCTTATTTTTTCACCGGAAACAGCAGGCAGGGATACGGAGATTTATCAGCAATATTTCTGGAAATAGATCCCATCCAGCGCTCCATCAGGGCGGTGCGGTCACTGAAGCCAAGGATGATCATGGAGGCCTGGTATTCCTGGGCTGCCCGCAATATTTCTGTTTCCGGATCTCCCACATACACATGGGGCCTGGCAGATATGCCTTTTTCTTCAAATTCCGCACACAGATCATCCAGCCGGTTTCTCTCTTTTTTGCGCACCTGCTGAACCACATGGGTATCTGCTGTTTTCAGATCCTTTTCATCCACCACATGCATGACATGCATCTCACCGATGACATTTCCCAGTTCCTTGAGGCATGCCACGGCTTTTTCGCTGCTGTTGGACCAGGAGGTTGCAAACAGGGGCCTTTCAAAAATTTTTGCCGGCACCAGCTTGTTTTCGGTCATGTGCTTGAACACCAGGATGGGCACTGTGGATCTGCGGGTCAGCTCGGTGATATCAGATCTGGAATACAGCTGTTCAATCTTTCCTTTCTGGGACCGGCCGATGACGATGAGATCGGGTTTTTCTTTTTCCACCACCTCGACAATTTTGGGAATCAGAGAGGAAACTTCAATATAGGCCCCTACTTCCATGCCCATTTCAAACAGGTTTTCCGCCCAGTCGATGAACCGTATATTGGCAATTTCCTTGAGCCGTACTTCATCATCTTTTACATATCCCTTGCCCCGCCGCATGGTCACTTTTTCCCGCTCGATCACATTTAAAAAAACCACATGTTCCAGGCCGGATTTTCTCAGGTCAAGAAGAGAGTGCAATGCATCATAGCAAAGACTTTCAAATTTGGTCACAAACAACAGTTTTTTGATTTTCATGAACACTCCTTCCTGTCCCTGTCTTGTCACATTCTCCGGACACCGTGTTTTTACGGCATCATCTAAATCTTTTTCTTGATGGCATCCACCAGTTCCTGGGGTTCCACCGGTTTTTCCAGGTAAATATCAGGTTCCGGCACCTTTTCTCCCTTGAATTCTTCCAGGACTTTCTGGGATTTGAGAAAGGACCGCAGGGCAATGCCGGTGAACATGATCACCGGAACAGCCTTAAGGGCATCATCGGTTTTCAGCTGGCGATAAAGGCGGATACCGCTTCCCCTGGGCATGAGCACATCCAGTATCACCAGGTCGGGCTTTTCTTTTTGAATCATCTCCAGCCCTTCCACACCGTCACAGGCCACCAGAGGTGTATACTGGTTTTCTTCCAGAACCGTGACAACAAATGACCTGACATCCGGATCATCGTCCACCACAAGCACTTTTTTACTCATAACTCACCTATCCTTTTTTGTTACCATTCCGGCTGTCCCCTGCTTGCTCAGGCAGCCTCATGGTAAACACAGATCCATATCCCAAACTGGTGTCAATGTCAATGGTGCCCCCATGCTCTTCCACCAGTTTTTTGGTCACAAGAAGCCCAAGACCGGTACCTTTGCCCCCTTTGGAACTAAACATGGGAGTGAACAGTTTGGTCCGGGTTTCTTCATCCATGCCGATGCCGTTGTCTTTGACTGCAAAGACAGCTGATCCGTCATCCCCTTTTTTTGTGCTGATCTCCACAACAAATTTTTTGTGTTCCTCTTCCAGTTCCAGACAGGCTTCAATGGCATTGTTCACAAGGTTCAGCAAAGCCCGGTGGATGGTGCGGGGATCCAGCACCATTTCACCCAGCCGGGGATCGCAGATCTTAGAAATATGAATGTTATGGGAAGCTGCAAAGTCGGTCACCAGGTCCACCACGTCATCCACAATCTCATTGGGAAAACACAGTTCAGCTTCCGGTTTTCGTTCCTTTGAATAGGTGAGCATATCCTGGGTCAGATCCGCCACCCGTTTGATATTTTTCTTGATGGTCAGCCAGCCGGTCGTAAGCTTTTCCATGTTGTTGTTCCGGAGCCCCACATCCACCACATAGCTGCCGCCCTTGAGGCCGATAAGGATGTTTTTTACGTAATGGGCCAGGCCGGAAACAGTCTGACCCACCGCTGCCATCCGTTCCGACTGGATCAATTCTTTTTCCAGCCGCTTGATCTCGGTGAGATCCTGAAAAAAATTGACAATTCCCATGAATTCATTTTTTTCATGAAGCACATTGGTGGCATACCGCACAGGAATCTGTTTTTTGCTGCGGGTTTCCAGGATCATCTCCTGCCAGGGCATATCCCGGTCATTGGCTTTATTTTTGGCCTCTTTTCTGAAATATTGTGCCAGCTCCGGGGTATACAGTTCATCAATGGTCATTTTACCCAGGACATCCCCGGGTTTTTTTTCAAATATCTTCGCAGCTTCCGGGTTATACACCACGATCTGCCAGTCCTGGTCAAAGGCCACAATGGCATCATGGCTGGAGTGAATCAACAGCCGCTGAAAACTGGATTTGCGCCGGATTTCCCTGGTGGCTTCCGCCACCTTGTCTTCCAGATCATGGGTATAGGAAGCCAGCTGTTGCCTGATACTGATCTTTGTTTTGGCCCGGTCCAGGGCAATGGCCAGGGCCTCGTCCCGCACCGGTTTGTTGATAAAATCGCTGGCCCCGTATTGCAGGGCCGTGATGGTGGAATCTATATCCCCGTGGCCCGTTACAATGATCACCTCTTTTTCCGGGTCTATTTCCTTTATTTTTTTGAGCAGTTCCAGCCCGTCCATGCCCGGCATTTTGATGTCGGTCACCACGATATCAGGGGCATGATCTTTGAAAACATCCAGGGCCTCTTCGCCACTAAAGGCACTGAAAGTCTCGTACCCGTCACTTTTCAGGGACATGGACAACAGCCGCACAATGACCTGTTCATCATCCACAATCAAAATCTTATTGGCTGGCATATCAATTTTTCCCAATTTTTATGGCCGGAAATGTAATGGTAAAACAGGCCCCCTCTCCTTCCACACTTTCTACATCGATGGTGCCGCTGTAATCTTTGATAATCCCGAAACTGATGCTGGTTCCCAGACCGGTACCTTTGCCGGTATCCTTGGTAGTGAAAAAGGGTTCAAAAATCTTGTTTTTCACCTCCTCGTTCATCCCCACCCCGGTATCGGACACGGTTGCCACCACATATCCGTTTTTGGCAAAGGTTTTGATGGTCAGCATTTTTTTCACAGGCTCTTGCGTTTTGGAAGCCTTTTCATCCATGGCATCAATGGCATTGGTCACCAGGTTGATGAACACCTGCTCCAGACGGTTGTGCTCCGCCCGGATCTGCGGCAGGTTTTCAGAAAGCTCCAGGGTCTTTTCAATGGAATGGACCGAGAGTTGATGGCCCAGTACCTTGAACACATCCGTGATGGGGTCGTTGATGTTGAGTTTTTTCAAATCCCGTTCAGACTGTCTGGCAAAATCGCGCACATGCTTGATCACCCCGGAGGCCCGGGCCACGTTTTCAATGATATCTTTTGCCATGCCCACCAGTTCGTCATCCGGAATCGCCACCCCTTTTTTCACCATTTTCTGGATCAGGTCCGCACAGATCTGGATCACATTCAACGGCTGGTTGATTTCATGGGCCATGCCTGCTGCCATGGTGCCCAGGGTGGCAAGTTTGCCGGCCTGGATCAACTGGGTTTCTTTTTCAACGCTTTCGGTGATATCTGTGGTGGAGGCAATGAGCACATCCCGGTGGCTGAAAACCACCTTTACCACCTTGATATTCACAAAAAAACACTGGCCGGTTTTCCGCCAGTGGCGCTTTTTGGTGAACAGCATGGAACCGCCCTGGGTCAACCCCTGCATGCCCTGCTTGATGGTATCGTCGGTTTTTTCACCGATCTCCAGAAACGAGGTGCCCAGCAGCTCTGATTTCGAATACCCGTAATTTTCCTGGACCCTGTGGTTCACATCCAGGATTTCAAAGGTCTGGCTGTCAATAATAAAAATGGGGTTGGGATTCTCATTGAAAAGGGACCGGTATTTTTCTTCCGATTTTTTGTATTTTTCATGGAGTTTGGACAGTTCCTGGTCCTGGAGTTCAATCTCCTCCTGGGCTTTTTTGTCTTCGGTTCTGTCCCGCAGGGTCTGGATGGCGCCGATAACTTTTCCATCCGGTGATTTGATGGGCGCGGCCGTGAAAAATATCCATTTTCCGTTTTCTCCCAAATGCGGGAAAAACTCTTCCACCTCATAGGCTTCATTGATTATCTTGCATTTGCGCCAGGCATTGCCGTAATATTTGTGCACCTCTTTTTCATCCATCTGGGCCACCACCACATCCGCCAGGGTGGGACGTTTGGCGGACCGGAAAGGGGCCCACTGCCGGTCGGTTCCCACCAGTTCATAGGCCGGGTACCCGGTGAGTTCCTCACATGCCCCGTTCCAATGGGTGATCATGTGTTCGTTGTTGATGATAAAGGTGGGGATCATGCTGCCCTGGATGATCTGGTTCAGCTCTTTTTCCATTTTCTGCAGGTCCCGGTGTTCTTCTTCCAGGTAGGCAATGCGGTTTTCCGCAATTTCATTGATCCGGGTGGAAAAGCGTTCAAACAGGTCAGCAATCTCTTCTTTGCACATATCCCGGGTCTGGATACGTTTTCTGATCCGGATTTTTTCTGTTTCCGCCTTTAAATAATTGATAAAGGACATGGCACCGTAATTATCCAGATCAATGATACTCATCCGTTCGGAATTCACCTTTTCCAGGATGCACGAGAGCAGTTCATCATTTTTGAGTTTCAGGATCAGGTCCAGGCCTGAAAGGTCACACACGGCATTGTAATCATTTGCTGTAGGAATATTCAGTTCTTTTGCCCGGACAATACCCCTGACAATATCTATGGTATCAGCCACCATGAGTACCTGTATGCCCATATCTTTCAACCCGGGACCGGTGAGGTGATCCAGAATTTCCACGCAGGGGTCACCGCCACCGATGATGGCCAGTTTCAATCCTTTCAGGTCAAAATACATGGCTGCTCCTTTTTCAAAAATGCCTTGTCACAGACAGTATATTAAAAGAAAATCACGGTGACAATCACAAAGGTGGGAATCAGAAACACCAGGGAATATTTGAAGATATACCCGAAAAAGCTGGGCATGGCAGTGCCTGATTCAGCTGCAATGGACCGGACCATGAAATTGGGGGCATTGCCGATATAACTGACCGCCCCGAAAAACACGGCACCAGTGGAAATGGCTTGGAGATAGTGCATTTTTTCTGTCATCAGCAAAGGAACGGAAGCGGATTCCGGCATGCCGGCATAAAAGCTGCCCAGCGCGGTGTTGAAAAAGGTCAAGTAGGTGGGGGCATTGTCCAAAAACGCCGACAGCAGACCCGTGACCCAGAAATAGTGGAACGGTTCTTTCACCGCAGCGATGAGAAAGGCAAAAGCCCCGTCAGGTCCGGCCTTGAGCAGCAGCAGACAGGGGATCATGGTGATGAAAATCCCGATGAACAGATAGGCCACCTCGATGATGGGAAACCAGGAGAATTCGTTTTCCTCCCGCAGGGTCCAGGGCGTGGCCCACAGGGACAGACCGCCCAGCACAATAAGGATGATATCCCGGAGCCAGTCCTGGATGGCCCGGTGCACCCCGAAGGTGTTTATCTCTCCCAGGTCCAGGATGCCGCTCATGAGCACGGCCACCACAATACCGCCTAAAAAGATGAAGTTATAGGTTCCCACCAGGCGCAGCGGCTTTTTTTCCCCGTCATCCGGCACAACCGCCCCTTCTTTTTTGAAAAACCAGGAATCCAGAAAAAAATAGATCACCAGCAAAATTCCGCTGGTCAGCAGCATGTGGGGGGCAATGTTCATGGTCCAGAAAAAACTGACCCCGTGGAGAAACCCTAAAAACAGGGGCGGGTCCCCCAGGGGTGTCAATGATCCCCCCACATTGGCCACCAGAAATATGAAGAACACCACCATGAAAGTTCGGTTTTTCCTGAAATCATTGGCCCGCAGAAACGGCCGGATCAGCAGCATGGCCGCTCCGGTTGTTCCCATCCAGGAGGCCAGAATGGTGCCCAGAAGAATAATGCCGGTGTTCACCACAGGGGTGCCCCGCAGGGTGCCCCGCAGCAGTATCCCTCCGGAAACCGTGAACAACGCCCACAGCAGGATGATAAAAGGCACATAATCCGCCAGGATGATGTGCAGTATTTCATAAACCGCATCCCCTTTGTAAACCACCACAAACGGAATGGCCAGACTGGCGGCCCAGAAAGCGGAGATTTTCCCGAAATGGTGGTGCCAGAAGGTACCTGCCACAAGGGGTAAAAGAGCGATGGACAGCAGCATGCAGGCAAAGGGGATGCAGGCATACAGGGGCAGCAGCTTGCCCAGATCCGGGTGGCCGTGGCCCCCGACGTGACCCCCTTCATCCCCGTATCCGCCTTCGGATCCATGTACCTGCTGCGCCTGTACCTGCTGCGCCTGTGCCGGCTGGCCGGCCGGGTTCACCTGTTCCGGGTCACTGTTGTCTGCAAAAATCTCTGCTGCAAAAATGAAAAAACCAACCAGCATCATGACAAGTGCAAGTTTATTGAACTTCATGGATTCATTTCTCCTGGTTCACTGAAAAATAAAGGCAGTCAGCCCGCCAAGCATATTGACCTAATAAATACAGCAAAGAAAGTCAAGATTAAATTGGCAGACAGAAGCGGCAGAACTCTGTGTTTTTTTTGGAGAAATGATTACAGGCTCAGATATGGTGTCACCACACCTGTATGTGAACTATTTTTACAATTTTTCAAGGAAATACAGACCCACTATCACATGGTTGTCCGGTTTGCCGCCGGCAGGCGCTGAAATGTGTTGGATCTGTACTGTAAGGTTTTCAGGTGGTGTTGCAGCATTTTCTTTGTAATATTTGGCAGAAAAAATATCACCGGTATGTATATATTTCAACAGTCTGGAATCATTTTTCACAAGAAGGCCCAGACCGGAAGCAGAAAAATCCCGCAATTTGAAATGGTATTCCATTTCAGCCTTCGGGGGCTGGAATGCTATGCTTGCGGATTCTGAAGCCGCGCTGCGCACTTCCGAGCGAAGTGCCTGCTGCTGGTTATCCAGAGATTTGTTTACCATGCGCCATCTTTCGTGAATGTGATAACCAAAATATAACCAAAAAATACAAACTTGTCAGTACATTACACCCTTCCGTAAACAAAAACAACCAATTGTTTTGCCTGCCAGACAAAATTCAGTCTCCGTCCATACACAAACTTCCCTCTATTTGGATTCCAAGGCCGTTGGATGATACACCCATAAAATCCGTCTGGACAACAACATTCACACGTCCGATCTGGAAATGGCTGCTCACAGGTTGACAGTACCCCACCGGATAATGCCATAATGCAAGCCTGCACCCATACAAAGAACATAAAAACCCCTTGAACAATGCTAACCCATCTTTTCGAGTAAGGATTAAAATCCTCTATGATTACAGTCTATTCCATTTTTGAATCGTTTGTTATGGCACTACTTTTGTTTATAATCTTCTTAGTCGTCGCACCAGGGTGAAAACCTATCCCCAAGGCAGAATAAATTTCCTGTTGTCTCGGCTCTGGCCGAGTGCTTTTTCTTACATGCACCATATCACCATTTTTACAGTGCATGGAAATAGTGACTCGATTTTGGCCGCTCAATTGTTTCCTCAAACCTGACCAGCTGCTGACAATG
>JAABTU010000309.1 GCA_011389715.1 Desulfotignum sp. | reverse complement strand
GCATGAACAAGATTTTTAGAAATCATCGCTGTGCAGTCTTTCAAAGTTGAACATTTTTGTGACATATTCATGGAAATATTTTACAGCCTCATCAATCTGTTTTTCCACAAATCCAGTCTGATTTTCATTGGTTTCATCCAGAATCCGCCCGCTGAAGATTCGCAGCTTCTGAGTCAATTGTCTGTTTTGAATGGCGGATTCGATATCACCATAAAGTCCCAGACCCGCCACAAGGGTACCATGTCCATGTTCATCCGAGGCATCCTTTCCCGGTAAAAAGCTTTGGGCATCTCCCACGGCCGGGGAGAGGAGAGGATGGCCTGTTGTCAATCCACTGTCCAATATGACCAGGCCGGGCGCGTTTTCAGGAGGAGGGTGGATCTCCGAAAAATTTTTGATGTCAGAACGAAGCAAACGCAAATCCAGACCATATTTTGGAGGCAGGTCGACAGTCCGGACATCGCGATGCTGAAGTAATGCATTGGCTTGTTCATGGTCGCAACATACGCGGAAAAGACTCAGACCGGGCTGTTTAACACTGTCAATCGGTTCGATACCATATTGCTTCAGCCAGTTTTGAAACGTCTCCCAAAGTCGTTCACGCTCATCCGGACGATCCTCTATCGGCCATAGCTCGATATCCAACACAAATGGTGCCTGATCGGGTATCCCTTCAAGGCTCAAGGCAAAGCCTGTGCGGTCTACCAGGTCTTTTCTCAGTGACCGGGGCTTCACGGCTGAGCGGCAGGTGTGGAAAAGATTCTTCCATATGGCTTTATCTCCTTTTCAATCGTGATTTTCGGACGTCCTCCCTGCGGATGGCTGTTTGTACATGGCGTTCGGTCAAAAACTCTTTACCAGATAAAATCATATCTTTTGCCGCCCGGCGCAAAACCCTTTCAACATCTGCGTGACTCATCCCTTTTAACTGGCTGACAAATTCAACATTCTCAATGTCAAACTCACGCCGGAGACCCCTTAATTTGATTGACAGGAGGCGGCGCAGCTGCCCGACATTTGGTAAATCAAAAACCAACACTTCGTCAAAACGGCGCCAAACCGCGGAATCCAATATGTGATCATGATTGGTAGCTGCAATCAGAAGGCTTTTTCCACTGTAACCATCCAGCATCTGAAGAAAAGCGTTCACCACCCGTTTTAATTCTCCATGATCGGCCGCATCATCACGCTCCTTACCCAGGGCGTCGAATTCATCAAAAAGGACCACCATGGGGACAGATGATATAAAATCAAACACCTGCCTTAAATTTGAAGCGGTTTCCCCAAGGTAAGATGACACCACACTGTCGATTCGGATTATGGATAAGGGAAGCCCCAATTCACTGGCAACCGCCTCGGCAGTTACCGTTTTCCCGCATCCCGGAGGACCGCAGAAAAGCAACCGGTCTACCGGATACAGGCCATAGCTTTTTAATACCTCAGATTTATGAATTTCATGAAGAATTTCTTCCAAAAGCGAGCTGTTTTCATCCGAAAAAACAATATCCTCCAGTCTTCTTGCCGGTTCTTTTATCTGCAACAGCGAAATTCCGCGCTCTTTGTCTTTTGGCACATTCTCATCCAGTGCAAAGGGAAATTTTTGTATTGACTGTGCACGGCCATATAAAATTTTCTCCAGGTCATTGGCCAGCAGGTGATGGTTTTTGGACCGTTCCTCCCGAATGACCTCTTCGGAAACCTGGCGGAAAGCTTTATGATTTCCTTCAGCACCGCTTTTTATCAGCTGTCTGAGCAGTTTTCCTGATGCCATGATTTGTTCCTTTATTCAGTCTGTAAGTTCAATCAAAAAATTGGCATTTCTATGTAACATCATTAACGGCTAATACCATGTTATGCTTTTTCCCCCAGCAACGCGGAAAGCCTTGTTAACGCCTCTGAAACAATATGTCCCCGGGTTTCAATGTTTTTGATTATTTCCTGAGGGGTCCTGGGATCGACTATGGCAACTGAGTTCGGATTGACCGCCTTGAGGTCATATACCGCCGCGTCAATCTGGGCCGCTTTGGATGCCAGGTCACGGATGGCTTTTTCTTTTTGATTGATCTTTGTTTTCAGGGATTTCAGTTCTTTTTGTCCGGCTTTTTCTTTTTTCAATTGCCTGAGCTGTTCTTTCAGTTCCACCACCGATTCTTTGATCCGGGCCGCCTCATCCAATAAAGGCTGCATTTTTTTCCGCGCTTTATTCCGGCGATCTGCAAAATCCACTGTCCAGGAGTAACGGCTCTCTCCTTCCGGTGTTCCCCGGACCTCCAACATGCGTGCATAACTGGGAAAGTGAGAACCGGCGGTCATTTCATCCTTGCGCCATTCAGCCGTGAGATTGACGGGCAACCGCTTGTCCGGAAGCACATCCCCGTTTTGATCAAATCCAAAATGGGCCAGTGTGAGGGGGGTCTTCTTGCCGACTTTTACATGGGACAGATCATAATACCAGATCTGTTCGGTGGTTTTCCCCCGGGTAAAAAACAGCAGGTTGGTTTTGACACCGGCACCGGCTGTGGAGAACACACCACCGGGCAGACTGACAATGGCCCACAGGTCACACTCGTCCACAAGCTTGCGCTTGGTCTCCACAAATGCGCTTTCATTGGTGCGGAACAGCAGGCCCTCGTCCAGAACAATACCGCAGGTGCCGCTGGAAGCCAGCTCTTCCAAAATACGTTGTACAAACAACACCTGGGTGGAACTGGTTTCAAAGGCAAAATTTTTCTGGGCATTTTTGCCCTCTTTTCCGCCAAAGGGGGGATTCGTAAGAATTGTATCAAATGCTTTGGGCGCCTGTTCAAAAAGGGCCGGGTATGTGGCGCGGCCGGTTAAGGTGTTGCCATGCCACAGATTGGGCTGATCGATGCCGTGGAGCACCAGGTTGGCAAGGGCGATGGGAAACACCAGGTTTTCCTTTTCACGGCCGAAAAACGTATTGTACTTGAGGGTATCGATATCGGTACTTGTGGCCCTGTTGCCCAGCTTCCGGGACATATGCTCGTAGGCAATGGCCAGAAAACCGCCCGTCCCGCAGCCTGGATCATAGACAGTCTTACCGGGCCGGGGGTCCACTGTATGCACCATGGCCCGGATCACCTCACGCGGGGTAAAAAACTGCCCCCCGTCGGAATTTTTCTCCCCCATTTTCAGCAGCAGGTCTTCATACGCCTGGGACAGGGTGAAAAAATGGGTGTCGTTGACATGACCGATTTTGATCTCATTCACCTTGTCGAAAATATCCCGCAGGTTGGTTTCAGAATCGATACGCACCCGCTCCACCGCCGTCATGATCCTGCCGATGATACGCTGTTTGCGGCTGGCTTGTGGATTG
>JAABTU010000308.1 GCA_011389715.1 Desulfotignum sp. | reverse complement strand
GGCGCAAATCGCTGACGGCAGCGGTGAGCGGGGATGAAATCCCGGGCCTGATTCTTCCACATTCAGTATCTTTATTTACCGGGGCATCCTGGAACCATGTAAGTAAATACCGCATGGACACCCGGTTGAAAGTCCTTCTGCCCCGGCACCACCACAGCATCGACAAAGAGGTGGAAACAATTTCCCTCATCTGCCGGTCCCAGCTGCACTGGGAATCATAGTCTATCACAATCCTGGACCCGACCACAGGACAGAACCTGGTGCATAACATCGCCTGGGGATAAACCATCCTGGTGTTTGTCTGGGTCCGGAAAAGGTTTCAAGATGTTTGAGCTTTGACAATCAATAATAATGCAGATCTGGTTTGTTTGTGCCATTTCAGAAATTGAAAAGTGACCGGATATAAAGATGATAAACATGTCTGCACTTCATCCATTTTGGCATAATATATAGGTAGATAATTTTGTCATGATGGGTATCCTGATCAACACATGGACTTGTTACATTAAACCTGGACGGTGGACATGGCAGTTTCAAAAGGGCTGCAGAACTCTAAACGCTGATAAATAAGGCTTTTCAAATGACAGTGCCAACTTTGCCGTAGAACAGGGGAGCAGTCGTTGCGCATCCTCCAGGATGGGAAGGTTCGCCGTGTAGGAGAAAACCGTGAACACCGGATCGATGTCCGCATCCTTGCTGCCACCCATCAGGATATTGAAGAAGACGTACGAAGGGGGCATTTTCGTGAAGATCTGTTTTACCGGCTGGAAACCGTTACCCTGAAAATTCCCTCCCCTCCTCAGAGACCGGGGAGAAGATATTGAAATGCTGGCCGCACGCTTCATGCAGCAGTTTGCCTTCAGTCTCGGCAAAACAGTCAACCGTTTTTCTCCTGAAGCCCTGGATCTTTTGATGCATTATCCATTTCCCGGCAATGTGCGTGAACTTCGCAATGCTGTGGAACGTGCGGTGACATTTACCACTGAACCCAGGATTCAAACAGACCACCTGCCTGGTCGGATCCGGAAGTTCCATAAGGCATCACCCCTTTCTTTATCCGCAGATTTCAATGCCGTTGCTCACCACGGCACCATTCTGCCCCTGGCAGAGATGGAACAGCAGAATATCCGGCACGTTCTGGATCGAACCGGCGGAAATAAACGCAGAGCTGCTACCCTGCTTGGCATTGGCAGACGAACCCTGTACCGCAAAATTGGCTCGTCCGCACCAACTGCTTGACTCACAGGACATCTGCCATTATGATGATGGCTCAAACACACAGGGATCAAAAATGGCACGGAGGCTGCAAGAATGTGTTGAAAAGGCTCAGGAGATTTCAGCTGCAGATTCAACCTGTTGTGTCTGCAACAGCAGGGCAAGGATAATATTTCAGATTCAGGAGGGTTTTTTATGGTTTGGTCAGCAAAAAACAAATTTTTATCATTTAAGGTGAAATATGCACGAAATTGAAAACGATCCTCTTTTTTCCTCTTTGATTAAAATCAACTATGACAAACGTTTCATCCGAATTGCCCAGGACTTTATCGAAAATCTCAGCAGACTTGCCGGTGCAAACAAGAATGAGATTTTTCAGATTTGTCTGCTGATCGAGGAATGTCTTGTTTTTATTATGGATAAATACATTGATTGTCGGGTTGCGGCCCATATTCAGATTCTTTTTTCGGTGACAGCGGACAAAAAAATTCGCCTTGAAATTACAGATATCGGTCCGCCCATTCATCAAACCATGATCCCGTCCTTTGATATTGCGGATGAAAATTCACAAACAGGTCTCTGGTATAAGATGGTTCAGGGCCTTTCAGACGCGTTTGATTTCATTAATAAGTTCGGCGCAGGATGGCTTATCCAAATTGAAAAATGTATTGAAAATATTGCATTCACTGAAAGCCTGATTGATGACCCAAAAAATGATCCCCTGGTCAGACAAGCGGAGATGACCGGAGAAAAGCATGTCCGACCGGCAACGGCCAGCGATGTTCCTGCCCTCATCGATCTTGCCTATATGACCTACCGTTATACGTATATGTTTCCTGATTTTTACGACGGAGAGCTGCTCAAAAAAAATATCCAGGAAAAACTGTATGAAATCATGCTCGTCATGCATGGAAGCAATGTCGCTGGCGCTTTTGCGATAAAATATCAGGATACCGGCTATGTATCGGCTGAAGTGGGCGCAGCCATGATATCTCCGGAGTACCGCGGTACAGATGCCATAGGTTTGATCATCCGTAAGGTGGACACCTATGTCAGGACAAACCCGCACCATTGTGTTTTTTTTATGTCTTCGGCTGTGACCAGCCATGTCCGCTCACAAAAGAGTCTGGCAAACGTCTGTCATGGATTCAAACCCCTCATGATATTTCTGAACATGGTGCCTAAGCCTGAATTCATAGGCATTGATCATACAGCCGGCGGCCGGGAATCCGGACTTTATGTCTATCATCTGAATCAGAAGCTGAAAATAAAAACGATCTATGTTACGGCTGAAAAACATCTTCAAATCATAAATGAATTGATCGCTTATACCGGAAACGAGGTTGACATCCTTACCCAGACTTCAGAACCGGCGAATCCGGAGTCTCATATGTCTGTTACACGGGTTGATGCTGCCCAGTTTGCCACAATTACCATTGAGTCGATGGGCCAGGACTGGTTTTCGGTGCTCAGCAAAAAAATATTTTCCGCCATTTCTTCAGGCATGGAGAGCGTCAAGGTGACAATACCGACAACCAGTCCTCTGCCTGCGGATATGGAAAAAATGCTCACCGATTTGAATCTTGTCTTTTGCGGTCTTTCACCAAGATCCCTGGAATGCCTGGACCTTGCCTATTGCCTGACAACCAGACCTGTGGATTTCAGCCAGATTAAATTGTATGATCCCCTTGCCCAAAAACTTTTACTGCATATTGAACAAAATTATACCAGGTAACGAACACTGAGAACCAGGCAGAATCCCCATTTTTATAACGACATGAGGTGAACCAAAATGGATATTCAGACACAACAGACAGGCAGGGCCATCGTGGTCGCTGTTTCCGGAAAAATCGACGTCATAACCGCACCCGCCCTTGAATTGAATCATCTGTTGCCGCCTTGATCAAGGCGGGCAGCCTGTTCATGGTGATGGATTTCGGGGAAGTTGATTATATCAGCAGTGCCGGGCTGCGGGTGATTCTGGCTTCTGCAAAATCCCTGAAAAGCAAGGCCGGAACCCTGCTTCTGGCCAATGTCAGCGCGCCGGTGCGCGAGGTGTTTGAAATTTCCGGTTTCGGGTCTGTTTTTACCCTCTACGATTCTGTGGATGCAGCCGTGGCAGCAGCGGACTGATGGATAC
>JAABTU010000307.1 GCA_011389715.1 Desulfotignum sp. | reverse complement strand
GTCTGCGGGGGCCGGTTTACATACGAACAATGAAGTGCGGCATCCCGTCCTCTGGTTGAAAACCATGCCGGCATCTTTTACCAGGCCCCCTCCGACGCTGACGGTCCGTTCACAGGACACCACCAGGGGCTCCCCGTAGAAGCGCATGCTGCTATAGCAAATATTCAGTTTAAGCAGGTAAAGGAACTTGGGTCTGGCCATTGACTTGCAGTCAGTCACGCTTATATTTTTTTTAAAAAAGGCCTGATGATGCAGGCGCTTAACATATGCTTTTAATTAATAAGGAGAATGACATGAAACTTTCCTCTTGTATGCCCCAGAAAATTTCAAAATTTGCCATTGGCATGATGCTGGTTGCTGCTGCCCTGGCCATGACTGTAATAAGCTTTACCCTTCTGCCGATCATTGGACTGGTGCTGGTGGTGCCGATTGTGGTCCTGGCTGTATATGTTTTTAAACTGCATTTGAACGATCAGTGTGAAATAGATACTTCAAAAGACAGCTGAAACCTGACCCCTTTTTGGCATTTTTTACGGCTGTCGTTGCTTTTTTTTAAAGCCGGCGTCAGCTTTTGAACACCATCCCCTGATAGTTTCTGCATCCACTCGGGCAATCATCTGCCCAGCAGAAATAATATCTCCTGTATTTACCAGGATGGCCATAAGAGTTCCGTCAGGACTTATTTTTCCGGGCGCCGGGTTTTTTTTGGGTGCAGTTCGACCAGTTTCAATGCAAGGGCCAGTAATGTGGCGCAAATCGGTAACACCAGCAGGGTGCCAATCTGCTGCCAGCTCATTATCAGGTTCGATTTCTGGAAGGCCTGGAGGGCCACACGAAGAAATAAGACAAAGATAATAACGATAATTACTTCAGCCACAACCTGTTTCAGTTGCCCGACTTCTTTTACCTTGAGCCAGGAAGGCAGGGCCAGTTCATCTCTCTTTTCCCTGGCTCCCTCATCCGGTCGGATAAAAAGCGAATACACGCCATAGGCAAAATAAAGCAGTACAATGGCGATCAAAAACCGGTCAAGGCCTTCAATGACCTTGATTACAGCCAGGGAGTTTGGCGATCCCTCTGTTGCTTCTTTTGGCAGTGAGATGCCCTGCATAAAGGCCAGGTATATATCGTACAGGCCCAGAAAAAACATTAATATACTGCTGACAAGAGAGCCGAGGACTGCCATTATACTTGAATACCGTGAGCCCAGAACAATGGATCGTTCTACTTTTCTTAATCTTTTGATTGTCCTTCCTCCTTTGGCTGTGTATGGTATCTTAATGTTTATCGTAATCGGGCGTTTAAAAGAATCGGGGAAAATACCCATTTTAAAAAAAGATTTCAGGTACAGCCAGAGATGTTACAACCAGTAATCAAATATCCGGGCAATTTTTTCCAGAAAACGATTCTTCCATGGACGCTGTTGCCATTGCTTCAGAAAAATTTCCTTTGATTTTGAAAGATCTTCTTTGAACATATCTTCCATTTTTTTTGCAAAAGCAGTACTGAGAATCACGGCATTGGCTTCGGTGATATGCAGAAAGCTGAGAGGATCCATATTGCTCGATCCCACCATGGACCAGACACCGTCAATGACGATGGTTTTTGAATGAAGCACCGCACTTTTCATCTCATGAAGCCGTACACCGGACTTTAATAATCGGCTGTAGTATGCCTGCCCGGCATAAACCGGCATCCAGAAATCGCTTTCCCCGGGTACAATGATCTGGACATCAACACCTTTCTGGACCGCATGGGAAAGGGCATCAAGCAAATCCGTATTGGGAATGAAATATGCCTGGGAGATATAAATGGATTTTCGGGCATGCAAAATTGCTGAAAGATAGGCTGCGTAGATATGGGGAATACGCTGTTCAGGCGAGCTGGAAATTATCCGGATAAGGGTGTTTCCTTTTTCATCGAGACGGGGGAATAAATTTGGCTGCAGCATAATATTTTCTTTTTTTCCCTGGATCCAGGTTTCCACAAAAAGTTTCTGGAATTCGGCCACTGCAGGACCTTGAATTTTGATCTGGGTATCCCGCCAGAACAATGTTTCTTCATCGTCTCCTGAAGATGCGGCATCCGGACTTTTTGCATACACATGATAAAAATTGATGCCCCCGGTAAAAGCGGTTTTCCCATCCACCACAATTATTTTCCGGTGGTCTCTGTTATGCGGCTTCCATTTACCTGTCACATCCAGCAGGCAGAATGGATTGAATTCATATAATGCAATACCGGCCGTGCGCATGCGCTCAAAAAACTGTTTTGGAGTCTTTCGCGAACCAAAGCCGTCATAGATTAATCTTACCTGCACACCCTGGGCCTGCTTTTCAATCAAAAGGTCAGCAAGGGGACGTCCCACTTCGTCATCGCGGAAAATAAATATTTCCAGGTGAATATGGTCCCTGGCATTGCGGATGGCTTCTTTCATTGAAGCAAGGGTTGCCGGGCCGTCACGCAGCAGGGTAACCGTGTTGCCGTAAATGAAGGGGCTTTTTGAAATCTTATCCATAGACCGGATATGGTGTGATAGAATGTCGGTGGGTCCGACCTGTTGCTGAAAACAGTCGGTTACAGCCCGGCTTTTTTCTTTGGAAAACGGTTTTTGGGCCCCCATTATGAAGGGCGGTTCTTCTGCCGGCGCAACAGCGGTTATTTTGGTTTTTTCCGGAAAACCTGCGCATCCGTGTATTGCAAAGGCAAACGCACATACAATGAAAAAAAACTTGGCATGGCAATGTCGCATAAATTTTTTTGCCGGCAAAATTTTTGCTGCTGTTTCTTTGTTTTTTCCCTCGGGTTGAATACCATTTCTCCTTTGAATTCCCCTGCCATTCATGTTAAGTATATGTACGAGTTACCCTGGGTTTTTTCAAGACAAATTCAATTTATGCAACGTCCGGGGCGGCAATACCATGACAAATTTAGAAAAGACATAAACGCAGGCAGGTTTTTCAGAGGTGGATATGTCCGAAAGCGTCAAGCAGATTCTGGATCGGTTCCAACCGAATTCATACATGGGCAGATATGGTAAAGTGTATACAGATACCAGTGATTTCATGCGTATCACCGGGGGAGATGTGATTGTCCTTGACCAGCAGCATTATCTGGTTTTGCGCGATGAAGTGGAGAGAAGTTACGGTATTGAGGATCCAAAATACTGGGTCAAGCGTTGCAGGCATCTTGAATCAGGTGAACGCCGGCTGCTCAAGCTTGTTTTTCATGAAAAATTCACCCTCCAGATGGGCGAACTGAAAATTTTGTGTTACCGCAGCCCCCGCAAGGAGGCCCGTATCCTCGACATTGTGCGCGGAGATTCCCGTTTCATGCAAGGATTTTCCGCAGAAGATGAAA
>JAABTU010000306.1 GCA_011389715.1 Desulfotignum sp. | reverse complement strand
CGGCTGTGGTTCACCGGCGGTATAATGGGCGTGCCCGTTTTATCCACCAGGGTGGATGCGACACCGCAGGCTTCAGCAAAGGATTTATTGATACGTTCTAATTCAGTGATATCAATAAGATCCAATAGTTCGAAAGCTTCAATTTTTTTTCCATCTTCATTCATAATATCCGTTGCGCTGAACCTCCGACGTAAAAGCCCGGGTCATACCCTTAACGACCACACAGGAACCGATCGCTTCGGCCCTGAGAATACCATTTTCCTGACAGACTGCAATCTCTCCGGAGTTGACGAAAAATTCATTTTTCATCTCTCATTTTTACAGGCTTTGGAGGATGGGTGTCAAGGCGAAATTCTATGTGCCCCGGAACCTTGACACCGTTTCCGGAAAATTATGGCTTTGTGCCCTTGAGAATACCCGATTCGGTGGGGCCGGTGTAGTCCAGGCGGACGATATCTGTCAGACCCGCAGCGGTCATCATCTCCCGGATTTCCGATTCACTGTAGGACTGTCCTGATTCGGTGCCCAGCAGCATGTTCAACGAAAACAGGGCCGCAAACTCGGGCCGGTCCCGGGTATCGTCCAGGATGAAGTCATGGATGAGCAGCTGCCCGCCGGGCACAAGCGTTTTTGCGGCATGGGCCACAATTTCGGCGGCCTTGTCCGGTCCTTCTCCGTGAAGGACATGGGAAAGCCAGGCTGCGTCAAATTCCTGGGTCAACATGATGTCATATGTGGTGTAATCGCCGGCGGCAAAATGGATCCGGTCCGACAGGCCGAACCGCTGGATGGTTTTTTCTGCAAAGGGCCGGGTGGTGGGCAGATCAAACACCACTGCCGTGAGATCAGGATTGGCAAGGCAGAAATGGATGGCATAGGTGCCTGGGCCGCCCCCCATGTCCAGCAGACGTCTGCACCCGGACAGGTCCATAGATTGGGCCACAGCCGGTGCCGTGGCCATGGCATTGTTGAACATGCCCATCAGAAAAGCTTCCCGCCATTCTTCGGATGACACGGATGACCGTTCCCGGATGGGGCCGCCCATGGTCACTGCCTGGTCCATGCGGACCCAGGAATCGGCCAGGTGATGGTGATGCTGAATCATATACCCGATGTAACGCTCGGAATCTTTTGACAGAAAGTCGGCGGACGCCTGTGTGTTGGCATAACCGGAAAGTGTTTTGGTCAACAGGGATATGGCGGCCAGGGCATCCAGGAGCATGGTGAGGCCCCGGGCATCCCACCCTGTTTTTTGGGTCATCTCCCGGGCTGTCAGGGTATCTTTGCCGATGATGGTGAAGATATCCAGTTTCACGGCCGCATGGAGGGTACAGGTCTTCCAGTAATACCCGGACATCTCCAGCAGGGTGCCGGGATGCCAGTTGGGTGTGTCTGCCGCAGCCGTGTCGCATTGCGAAGCGCATGAAGATTTATTGAACGAATCGCTTGATCCCATTTTCAAGTTCCTTTCCTGTTTCACCATGAACCTTCAGAACACATCCGATCACTGGATTAGAGCGTTAAACACATCCAATACTTTTTTGTGTTCTTCGCGTCCTTTGTGGTAAAAAAATCAGCAGCCCACTGATGGGCCTGGTTTTTTATTTTTCCTGCCATTGGGGGGGGCGTTTTTCAAAAAATGCGCTCACCCCTTCTTTGGCATCTTCTGTGGAGCACAGCCGGGCAAATGCCTCGTTCATATAGGCGAACCGGGCCTCGTAGTGCAGGTCTTCGGAACGGTAGAACGCGGTTTTGGCAATGCGCACCGCCACCGGGCTTTTTTTGGCCAGCTCGGCCGCCCAGGTCAGGGCCAGATCCTCCAGGTCGTCCTTGGGGACCAGTTTGTTCACCAGGCCTAAAGACAGGGCTTCCGGGGCCTTGATCAGGTCTCCGTAGAGCAGCAGTTCCAGGGCCTTTTTCCGGCCCACGCACCGGGATACCGGAATCACCGGGCCCACACAGTTAAGCCCAACATTGATGGCGGTTAGGCCCATGCGCACGTTGTCAGCGGCAATGACCAGGTCGGCGGCGGCGGCCAGCCCCATGCCGTTGGCAACCGCCACCCCTTGCACCTGGGCTATCACCGGTTTTTTAAGTTTTGAGATGGTCACCAGGGGCAGCTCCATGGTCTCGATCCACGCCTGGTATTCCATGGGAGTCTTTCCGGCCAGTTCATTCACATCGATGCCGGCGCAGAACGCCTTGCCGGCCCCTTTGAGCAGGATCACCCGCACCCCGGGGTCTGCATCCAGATCCAGCAGGGCCTGGTTCAGTTCCTGTGCCATGCGGGTGCTGAAGGTGTTCATCTGTTTGGGCCGGTGCAATGTGATGGTTGCCACGTGGTCTTTCTGTGATGTCACCAGAATGTCTTGAAATGCCATGGCACTCTCCTTGTCAAGGGTTTAAGATGGGTTTTCATATCATTGTCGGGAATATCACGGGTGCCCGATCAAAAAGATACCATAAGTGGCAAACAGATTGGGCAAAAATGTGACGATTTTTCCTTCCATCTGATGGTTTTTGGTGTTGATGGCCGCTTTTTTCAATAATTTGAACCCGGCCTGCCGGGCGAAATTTTCAAAATCCCTGAGACTGAGCACCCGGATATTGGGGGTGTCGTACCATTCATGGGGCAGTTCTCTGGAGACCGGGGCGCATCCGGAGAACATCAGCTGGGACCGGATCCTGTAATGACCGAAATTGGGAAAGCTCACCACGCATCTGCCGGCTACCCGGAGCATGGACTGAATCAAAAATACCGGATCATACACCTGCTGAAGGGTCTGGGAGCAGATGGCAAAATCAAAAGCATTGTCCGGATAATCCATGATTTCCGTGTTGATATCTCCCTGGAGCACGGAAATGCCTTTTTCAATACATTTGACCACCTTTGTCTCTTTGATTTCAATGCCCCGTTCCAGCACCTGCCGGTTCTGCTTGAGCCAGCGCAGCAAATCCCCTTCTCCGCAGCCGAGTTCCAGGACCCGGGCACCCGGAGTGATCCAGGAGGCGATGATCTGCAGATCATATCGGAGTGGATTCATGGGCCACACGGTTTAAAAATCCTTTCATCAGATGGTCCAGCTTTTCATTGGGCAGCAGAAAAGCGTCATGGCCCCATTGGGCCTTGATTTCACAGAAACTGACATCCAGGTTGTTCTTTTTCATGGCCGTGACCATCTCTCTGGACTGGTAGGTGGGGTACAGCCAGTCCGAGGTATAGGATACCACCAGAAATCTGGCCGAGCATTTGGAGAACGCCTTTACCAGGGAACCTTTGCCGTGTTCACGGGCCAGGTCGAAATAGTCGGCCGCCTTGGTGATGAAAAGAAACGAGTTGGCATCGAACCGTTCGATAAATTTGTTGCCCTGGTACTGGAGATAGGATTCCA
>JAABTU010000305.1 GCA_011389715.1 Desulfotignum sp. | reverse complement strand
CGATGCCCTGGGCAATGTAACCCGGTACACCTATGATACCCTGGGCAACCGGGTTTCCATAATATCACCCACTGGAGAGACCAGCCTTTTTTCCTATGACGGCCTGGGCAATGTAACAAAACTGACCGATCCCACAGGCATGGCATACACAGTGGATTACAATTCCGAAGGCCAGGTGGTTTCCCTGACAGATCCCAACGGCATCACCCGGTATGACCACACTTCCCTGGGCTGGCTCAGGACCATAACAGATGCATTGGGCAGCCATTGGACCCCTGGCCATGATACTTCCGGGGCGATCAGCAGCATGGTGGATCCCATGGGAGGAAACTGGCAGTTCCAGCGGGACGGCCTGGGCCGGATCATATCACGCACCGATCCTGCCGGGCACACCTGGGAATTTGCATATGACCCTGACGGCTACATTACCCGGAAAACCCGGCCGGATGGCAGTGAAACCGTGTTCGGGTACGACGGTATGGGCGGCCTGATCCTGGAACAAAGACCGGAAGGGGATGTCACCTATGCCTATGACGACAACCGGCGCCTGGCATCTGTATCTGACCCCGGAGGCACCATCTCCTATACATACAATGACCTTGGCCTGCCCTCCAGTATCCTGACGGCAGACGGCAAACGGGTCAGCTACACCTACGATGCATCAGGCCGCAAAACAAAAATCATCTGTCCTGACGGCAGGCAGATAACCTATGGCTACGACCCGGCCGGCCGGCTGGCCTCTGTGGCAACTGGTTCCCACAGCATCGCCTATACCTATGATGCGGCCGGCCGCAGAAAGACAGCCACAGCATCCAACGGTGTTGTCACCACATACGGTTATGATCCGGTGGGGCGGGTGGACGACATTGTGATCCGCAGCAGCACCGGAGAGCTTGCCCGGTATGTGTATACCTTTGATGCCCTGGGCAACCGGATCCAGGTGGTCGCATCCGGCGGAAAACAAACCAGCTGGGCATTTGACAGCCTGAACCGGCTGACAAAAGAGACCAGACCAGACGGCAGTGCGGCTGAATTTGCCTATGATCCGGTGGGCAACAGAATCACTGCTGCAGGAACATCTGCCGCCTTCAATACAGATAACAGCATTGCCGGTTTCGGGACAGACACCTTTGGGCATGATCCCAACGGCAACCTGACCACGGTGAACGGTACGGTCCGGTATCAGTATGACAGCCGCAACCGGCTGGTATCCTTTGACGGAGGGGCAGCCACTTACACCTATGATCCTCTGGGACGGCGGATCGGCAAAACCAGTGCATCAGAATCCCGGCAGTATGTCTATGACCACCAGCATATCCTGGCTGAATACGCAGAAGGCAGCCTCGATGCCGTGTATGTGTATTCAGATGTCATAGACGAACCGGTCATGACCATCCAGGAGGGACAGACCTTTTTCTACCATGCGGACGGCCTTGGAAACATTGTGCTGATAACAGATTCAGACGGCAATGCCGTCCAGCACTACAGGTATGATGCCTGGGGCACTATCGTGGAGAATACCGGGGCTTTCGGGTTCAACGGCCCGGGACTGGTCAATACCCTGACCTACACCGGACGGGAATATGACGTGGAATCCGGGCTCTATCACTACCGGACGAGGGCATATGATCCGCGTCTGGGCCGGTTCCTGCAGAAGGACGGCAACCAGGGGACATTGATGATCCCCCAGACCATGAACCATTACGCCTATGCCCTGAACAACCCGGTCACCTATGATGATCCGTCCGGTCAGACCGCGCTGGTTTCCTATGTCATTGTCCTGTCCTACCCCAGCGGAAAAGAGGTGTCCGCAGCACTGGCAGGTTTTCTGACAGGATTCAGCGTCACCAACATGCAGTTTCTTGCCAACTACATGGACCTCATCGGCTCCGGGTATGACATTGGCTCCATGTGGAATGAGGCCACCCAGATGACAAAGGAAAATATGGCAGCGGTGATGTCCCGGCTGGGGGCTGCTTCAACCCTTTCCCAAAAGAGCGGGCTCAAGATCCTGGGCGGCATTCCCGAAGCCTATAAAGGCGGGGTGGACTTCAAGGTGGGGTTTACCCTGAAATTGAATTATAAAAATATCACAGGAGAAAGAACCTTTGAAAAGAAAGCCAGTGGCGGCGGGTTTGAAAACGGTAAAAACCAGGCCTTCGATTATTTACAACAGCTGGCCCCGTTATGATCCAAAAAGCCTGATGTAACACCCTTTAAACTGGGGAGGAGAAACATTTACAACAATGTTTCTCCTCTTTTTTCAGCGGTTGTGTTCCTATGAGATATCTGGTTTGCCTTTTGCTGGTGTGGTTTATGGCGGCCCCTGTCCGGGCATTTGGACAGGTCGCGCTGCCCCCTGCAGACCAGCACGGCTTCATCCCCATCCAGGTTGCCGGACCGGGCATCTTCCGCATGAAAGATATGCAGATCCACAAAAAAGCCCGGACCCTCACCTTCCCGGCCAGGGTCCGCTCACACGCAGGCCCCCTGGCATACCTGCTGGTCCATTCAGCGTCACTGCTTGAAAACAGCCTGCTGGAAACAGATTTCAGGCCCTATGATTTTCATATTGCCTGCGCCCTTCTCGGGCTTTCCGTCAGAGAGAAAGGGGATGCAACAGGCCGGAGAAATGCCGCTGTTCAAGGCAGCCCGGTCCAGGTCCGGATCCGGATCATCTCCAGGCAAAACAGCCGCACCCTGAAGGAACCGGCCGGGGCATGGCTTGCCGCATCCGGATCCAAAAAAGATATGGAAGATATGGCTGATCTCACATGGGTGTACTATGGCGCACATGAAAAAATTGCCGCACCAGCCCCCCCAGATCACAAGGGAAATAAAAGCGGGGCTGTCATTGCACTGGCCCCCGCCCCGGATGCCCTGATCCAGGCTGAGAGCGAAGCTGTGACCGAAAATAATTCACATAAACAATGGGGGGTGCATCCGGACCGCTCCGTCACCCCGGGAACCGCGGTGACCGTGGTAGTGAAGTTTATAACTGGTGATTAAAGCCTTACGCCTCAGTTTCTGTTAAAAACCAAACATATGATGGCGCGGCACCTGGGTTGCGGGTTTCCCTTATCAGATTTTTTTTCTGCCCAGCCTGGTCAGCCCGAGAAGGCCCATCCCGAAAAGGATCATGGTGCCGGGTTCAGGGATGGGGTCGGTGCCGGTGCCGGTGCTCTCAATATCCAGGGTGCTGTAGAAATATATGGTTTCACCACTGCTGTTATTGCTTGCTGGATCTACCTGGGCCAGGTAGAAACCGCTGCCGGGATCGGTCTGTGTGGTAATCCATTGAATGGTGGCTTTTTCATTTTGGTTCAGCGTAAAATTCCAGGCCAGGGCAAAAGACACATCATCAAAACCATCAATGTCATCAGTACCATCATTGTCTGAGTTT
>JAABTU010000304.1 GCA_011389715.1 Desulfotignum sp. | reverse complement strand
CTGCCGTCGGAAAAATAATCCTGTGTCACCAGGGCATTCTGCTGGTCGGTCAGGCCCCGGTGCCGGGCCCACCATTGCCACAGGGTTTCTGCGGAAGGAAATTCATGGAGAGCAAGGGGCCGCTCCATCACGCCGTCCGAGGCGATCCTGTTGTGAAACAGAAACCCGTCCCCGTTGGAGCTGAACACAAAAGGCACTTGCAGCATGTCGGCATAGCCTAAGGCCTGCTGCATGCCGTCACCGAGGCTGTGGTTGTTGTCCTTGGCTTCGATAACGGCAATGGGAATATTGGGCTTGTAGAACAGAACATAATCCGCCCGTTTGTGCCTGGCCCGGGTATGCAGCTTGCCCCGCACGATGATCCGCCCCCGGGTCAACGGGTATTCCTCCCTGACCTGGGTGGCGACATCCCAGCCCGCTTGGGCCAGGGCCGGAGTGATATACTTTGTGCAGATATCTCGTTCGGAAAGTTGTTTTTTGTCCATCAGACCCGCTTTTCCCGGCTGAGCCCCATTTGCGGAAGGGGTCTTTTGACTGTCTGCAAATAATTTTCCGGTGTCTTTCCCATATGACGCTGCCTCAATTTCCGATATACTGGCGGTTTGATGCCGGCGGGTAATCATAATCTTTCCGGCGGATCGTTATGTCTCTTTTTATATAACAGGTCACGGCGCAGGTGAAAAGCTGAAATGTGTGCAGTTTTTCCAAATTTTCCGTCATGGCGGATAATATTGCAAAAATTGCTTTATCTGAAAATTAACTTCTGGTAAAGATTCAAATCAGGAAATTATTTATACCCCGCCATCTGCGGTGGAAATACGGATCATGATGTCTGAAATAGTAAAAAGAAAGGCCGATATGGCAAAGAGTAAAACAAAAAAAGATACTGCACTGGCCGAACTGATCGCAGCAGCACCGACAAAGGCCCTTTCAGAGCTGATACGTAATCTGGCCGAAAACGATCCTGAGATACGTCGAGAGTGCTTTGATTATTTAAAAAAAAACACAGCTGTTTCCAAGATGCTTAAACGCCGGTCGGAAGGGGAAGCCATCATGTCCATATGGGCTGAGCTGCTGCCGGATCTTGAGGATCTGGATGCGTATGGCGGCGGACCTTATGGGGTGGAAGACCAGGTGTGGGAGTTGCTGTATGAAATTACAAAACGTCTGACTTCAAAAAAGGTCGATGAAACGTATCGACGTGAAATACTCGACTTTGTCCTACCGTTTATTAAAAGCGGAAATTCAGGAGGGGAGGATGCGCTGAATGAGCTTGCTTATGCTGCCTGTTATTCCGCTGCTGAATTTCGATACCTTGCCCAAAGCCTGGAAGCGATGCATGATGAGTGGCAAACCCGCAATGCCCGCAACATTTATCGGCAGATCGGGGACCATGACAAATACCTTGAGCTTCGGTTGAAGTATATGGAAGTTGGCGCTGATTACCATGATCTGGCTGAGTTTTACTGGACAACAGGAGAAAAGAAAAAATCGATTCAGATCGCCCAAAAAGGACTTAAGAAGGCAACAGGGCGGATGGATGAATTGCGGGCGTTTGTAGCTGAACGGGCACAGGAGTCGGGTGACCGGACAACCTGGATCGAACTTCAGTTTGATCAGGCGACAGATTGTTTAACCCTTGATAAATACAAAAAATTCAAAACCGCGTGTACGGCGGAAGAATGGAAAGCGTATGAACCCAGACTCCTGAAAAAAATGAAAGATACCGGAAAAACCGAGCAGATGAAAATCCATATGGATCGAAAAGAATACGACAGTGTCGTGAATCTTTTGTCAAAATGCAGTTACCCACAATACAATTTTGACAGCGATCCGAATGTAAGCATCGCAGAAAAACTTGAAAAACGGTACTCTGAAAAAATTCTTAAATGGTATCTTTCCGGCCTGGGCAACCTTTCTTCCAATCAAAAAAGAGAAGAATATGCAAGAAAGGCTGAAGTAATGGCAAAAGTTCGTTATATGCTGATCGACGTGATGAATGATGAAGACAGATGGAAAAAGCTGGCCGTCAAAGTCAAAAATGACAATCTCAGACGTCCGGCCTTTCAGCAGGAATTTGCCAGTATTGTTCCGGGATGGGCGGCGATATAATAATGAAATCAAAGGCTATACAATGGATAAGACGTCATCATTCGGACTGGGCCATGGCGAAATCGATAATTGTGATAAAATTTTCGTGTCTGTCAATCAGACGGCGATCAGCAGTTCAAGCGGATGAAACACCTGCCGGGAAAACACATGCTGCAGCTGCATGCGGCAGGACAGGCAGTCGGTGATAACGGTCCGGCCGGATGCGGCGGCCAGCCGGTCAAACAGGGGGCCGCCGATGGCAAGGGAATGGTCATGAAAATCGGTTTTAAACCCTAGATGGCCCCCCATGCCGCAGCAAAGCATCTCCCCGCCCACCGGGATGATGTCTGTGCCGGGCAGGGACTGGATCATCTCCACATAGGGATGGCCGATGTTTTGTTCCCGCTGGTGGCAGGGGGCAAAATAGGCCAGGGGCTGGTCCGGTTCCTTCAGGGATATGGAAAGCTGCCCGGTTTTGTGACTGGTCAGCAGGTATTCTCCCAGATCCTGGACGTTCAGGGACAAATCAATGCGCTGCAACGGATCGATGCTGGAAAAATATCCGTCATCTTTTAAAAAAGTTTTGTAAATGCCCATGGGCACGGTGGTGAATTTTTGGTCCCTGGATCCTGTCGGTACCTGCATCCTGTTGCCGCCGGCATTGGCCCGGTGTTGAAACGCTTCTGAATAATACGCGGTTTCTTTCAGCAGTTTTTTGAAAAAATATCCGCAGGTGGGACAGGAGCAGACAATGTCGTATCCGTCCTGAACACAGGCACCAAGGGTTTCCAGGTTGGCTTGGATCCGTTTTTTTGCTGCCTGCTGGTTTCCTTCCATGATCAGGGGCATGCTGCAGCAGTGTTGGGAAGGGACAAACACCTGAATGTTGTTTTTTTCAAGAATTCTCACCGCTGCTTTGGCCACCGCAGGAAACAGATACCCGGCACTGCATCCGGCAAAATAGGCGACCCTGGGAGCTTCCCGTTCGGCGTGTTTCACAGGCGCGGTCAACCCTCTTTTTTTGGCCCACGTAAAAAAACTTTCTCCAGGAAAGGCGGGCAAGGATCTTTCAGGATGGATATCCAGGGCTTTTTTTGCCATTGCTGTGACAGGTTTCAGCTGGTTCAGGGGATTTAATACAGCGGAAAATGCCGTTCCACACCGGCCGGCCTGCTGGGCATCCGACAAAAGCCTTGCGGACAGCGGCGGTTTTTTGTCTTCAGCCCGGGCAGCCTTGGCTTTCAGCACCAGCATCCGGATATCCTGGCAGGGGCACAGCCCGCACAGGGTGCACAGATCCACCAGGGATGCCA
>JAABTU010000303.1 GCA_011389715.1 Desulfotignum sp. | reverse complement strand
TTGATACAATCGTTGGATTCTTCGGGAAGTAGCTGACACAGAGAACAAATACCCTTTTTGCTGGACTGATCATTTATGATGGAAGTTCGAGCAAGATTGACCAGCCGAGACAGGGTAAAAAAACTGTCACAAAACCATGGGTAGAAACGTCATGTATCTCAAAGAGGCTGGTCAAAGAATGACCGATTAACCGAGACTGGGAGGATGTTACCGGCACTTTCACCAATTCCTTGAATCCATTCAACCGGTTGTGATGATGACATCTTCCAGGCAGGGGCACCACTTGGCCGCCTCTGCCCGGGAATCAAACCATACTCCCCATATACCTGAACCCCCTGACAGAGGAGATAGCCATGAAATCGACTTCGACCAAAACCATGAAGAGTTTGACCCTGATCGTTTTTTTCCAATTTGTATTGTTTGTTTCCATGGGATTTGCCGCTGAAGATGAAAAAAAAGTCCACTTTGATTTTTATTATGCTGTTGATTATTCACAACTGAATGGTTCTGCTATAGACCTCTGGGGAGCTTCCATCAAAGATGAAGAAGTCACATCTGTAGGTTCGAAAGCCGGGTTTAAGTATACCTGGGGGGATGCATGGCTGCAACAAATAACGCTGGACGCATACTCAACCCATTCTGCCTTTCCTTCAAATTTTGGACGGGGTGACAAGGAACTTTCCTTGACATCGCTTGCAGCTTTTTTCGGGCAGAACATTGGCAGGTTGCCGGTATTGGGATTTCAGCGTGTGGAGTTCCTTGGTGTGGGGGTTGTCAATGGCACTACAACTTTCTTTGATGGAAACCGGATCATGTCAAAAGGGGAAGAATTTGACCTTGGTATCACCTTCGACACATTAAAATTGACCTGGAGGATGGGAAATATCGGTACACTCAGTGTAGACAAAGACATGACCGGCGGAGGGTTTGAATATGGAATAGGAGCGGCAAGAATGGAATATCTGGGTGTCAAAAGAAAGGGATCCCTGTATACCATGAATTCAACAATCAGCCAAAAAAATGAGGGCTATGGCGCTGTTGTCACAATGAATCTCAGATATGGTACAATGGCTATGTCAAAATCTACCAACCTGTATTTTCAGGCCAACGGGGATATCATAGCCACATCTATCGGCGGGATGATAAAAACCGGATATGAGACAGGATTGCTAATGCGAATAGGTAAAAACATTGCTTTAAACCCATATGTCGGCGGATATTTATGGCTGATAAGAGAATGGGGTTCAAAAAATGATGACACGTTTGATGGACTCTCCACGGATGTGGGATATTCCGCCGGTCTGCAGATAACCGCCAAATTCTAACGTCTGAAGATAAAGATCATATCATGATACAAAAAATTCATTTTTTAGTGGGAATACTCCTGATAGCCTTTTTTGCCGGGGCCGGTTGTTCAACAGTGATAGAAAGAATGCCGGCCGATGAAATCATCGATATTGGGAGTTCCTGGAACGATACCGACTCCAGACTGGTTGCAAAGCAAATGGTGTCCGTGATTTTGTTTTCAAACCAGGATAACGGGGTTGTCTGGTGGAAGAAATATCAGGCCAGAAACAGAGGCCAAAAACCGGTCGTGATCGTGGGCAGAGTCAAAAACCTGAGCCATGAGCACATCAATATTCGAACCTTTGTCAAAGATATCGAACATGAACTGATCAACTTTGACCAGATAGAAGTGGTGGTTACAAGGGATGAGAGAAAACCGCTTGTGGATGAGAGGGTTTATCAGTTGAGCCATGTCTCAGGAAAAACAGCGGTAAAATTAAAAGAAGAGGTTGGCGCTGATTTTCTTTTGACCGGTGAAATCAATACCATCATGCAGTCCGATGAAGCCAGAAACCTGATTTATTACCAGGTCACCATGGAATTGACAAATATCGAAACCGGTATAAAAGAGTGGGCCGGCATTGAAAAAATAAAAAAACTGACAAAAAGACCCAGGTTGACACTGTGATCATGCTACCCAATATCCACTGCCTGCAATACCGTTCCGGATACCGAGCCCTTTTTCAAATTGTTGCCATGGGGATCGGCTTCAGCCTTCTAACCCTGACAACCCTTCCAGGGTGTGGTTCATCCATGCGCTACTCCCCTTGTGTGAGAAAGCACCTGGTTGAAAATGAATTCGATCATGCCCTTGATGCAGTGAAAAACAATCAAGAAAAATACAGCACCCTTGAGTCCGCTCTTTATTACCTGGATCTGGGCCTGCTGTCCCATTATGCCGGACACTATCAGGAGAGCGTTCAATATCTGTCCATTGCAGAAAAAACCATGACAGAGCTGTATACAAAAAGAATCAGCAATGAATCAGCCTCTCTTTTGATCGAGGACAAGATGCAGCCCTATGAAGGAGAAGATTTTGAAAAAGTGCTGGTCAATGTATTCAATGCACTCAACTTCGCAGCCATGCAGGAGTGGGAAAAGGCCCTGGTAGAGGGGCGCAGGGTCCAGGTAAAGCTTCAGACCCTCAAAGACAAATATGGAAACGCGCATAAAAATGGTTACAGGGATGATCCGTTTGCCCGGTTCCTGACAGGGATTTTTTATGACATCCAGGGCAATGACAATGATGCATTCATTGCCTATAAAAAAGCAAAGCTGGCTTATACACAAAATCATACCCAAAGCCACGGATCCTTGAAGATACCCGACCTGATTCATGAAAAACTGATTTGCTCGGCAGATGCCAATGGTTTCCGGGATGAAAAAAGAGCAGCAATAAAAGAGTATTCCCGTGGTCCAACTGTATCCTGTAGCCTCAACGCACAACAGGGGGAGATCATCATCATCCATTATCAGGGTTTGATACCTGAAAAAATCGAATCCAAACATCCGGTCACAATGCCGGACGGATATCATGTAAATCTTTCCATACCGGTATTCAAAGAAAAACAACCGCTTTTCAGACATGCACAAGTGCGGTTGCAGTCAATGGAAAACGGCCGGACCCTCAATTCAACCCCTGAGATGATGGAAGATATCACAGCAATTGCAACAGAGAATCTCAAAAACAGGACTGCATGGCTCAAGACCCGATGTATTGCCCGGGCCGGAACCCAGTATGCTGTCACCGAAGGCCTCGGCCTTGCCCTGGATCAGGCAGTCGGAGGGTGGCAGGGTCAATTGCTCGGAGCGCTGCTCAAAGGCACCCGTGAAGGGGCGGGAAATGCGGACCTTCGACAATGGCGGACCCTGCCGGCCCGGATAAGCACAGGCAGAATCCTTGCACCCCCCGGCCGCTATACAGCCATGGTGGAATATTTTGATGCAAACAACAACAAAACCACCCGGAAAAACCAGCCGGCCATCCAGGTAAAACAAGGAGAGACAAGATTTTTGTTTCTGACATCATTGAAATAGACTCGCAAAAAAAAACCAAACGCCGG
>JAABTU010000302.1 GCA_011389715.1 Desulfotignum sp. | reverse complement strand
CGGACAAACAGGATGCGCTGTTTCAAAAATTCTCACAGGTGGATGCATCGACCACACGCAAGTACGGCGGCACAGGCCTGGGGCTGGTTATCTCGAAACAGCTGGCCGAGGCCATGGGGGGAGAGATCGGGGTGAACAGCCCTGCAGCACCGCTTCAGGCAGACGTGGAAGGCTGCGGCACCGAGTTCTGGTTCACTGTCTGCCTGGGCAAACAGCCGGAGCACGCCCGGGAATGTGAGCGAGTCATGCCGGCCGGTCTTTTGCAGGCGGGTATCAGCGGCGCACGTATTCTCATTGTTGACGACAACGCCACCAACCGGGAAATTCTTCGTTTGCAGTTTACGGCCTGGGGTGCACGCTGCGGCGAAGCACCCGACGGAGAAACAGGCCTGGCACTGTTACGTCAGGCCATGGACGCGGGCGACCCCTATGTTGTGGCCATGCTTGACATGCAGATGCCCGGCATGGACGGTGAGACACTGGGCCGTGCCATTCGTGCCGACACGGCGCTGCACGACACCCGCCTTTTGATGCTGACATCCCTGGGGGAGCGGGGGGACGTTACACGTCTTGCGGAGATCAACTTCGCTGCCTATCTCACCAAGCCTGTGCGCCAATCCGAATTGTTCGACAGCCTTGCTGCCGTATTCTCCGGGCAAGAAGCCTACAGCAACAAACCGATCCTGACCCGCCACAGGGTCCGGGAGATGCGCCGCACCAACGTGCGTATCCTGCTGGCTGAAGACAACATCACCAACCAGCAGGTGGCCATGGGCATCCTCAAAAAGCTCGGCCTGTGGGCAGATGTCGTGGCAAACGGTGTCCAAGCGCTCAAGGCCCTGGAGCAGATTTCCTACGACCTGGTACTGATGGATGTGCAAATGCCGGAAATGGATGGACTGGAGGCCACCCGGCAAATCCGGGATCCCGGATCCGCTGTCCGCAATCACACGGTGCCCGTGATCGCCATGACCGCCCATGCCATGGCCGGAGACCGGGAAAAATGCCTGGAAGCCGGCCTGAATGACTACCTTTCCAAACCGGTTGCGCCGGAAGCCCTGGCCGGTAAGCTGGAAAAATGGCTGAAGGCGGAATCCCGTCCGGATGCAGACACGGCAGATCCGGCAACATCTCTGCCGGAACCGCATGACTTGTCTGATATATTTGACCGAAGCGCATTTGTCCATCGGATGTTGGGTGATGAGGACCTGGCAAACATGATCATCACCGGATTCCTGGAAGATATGCCCGGGCAGATACGCATTCTTCGGGACCTTGTGCAGCAGAACCAGGTGCAGCAAGCCAGAGCCCAGGCCCATAAAATCAAGGGCGCGGCGGCAAATATCACTGCCATGGCCTTCCATGACAGCGCCATGGCCATGGAAAATGCCGGTAATGCAGGTGATGTGATGGAATTGAACAGGCTAATGCCACAACTGGAAAACCGGTTCAGCCAGATACGTGAGATATTGAATAAATAAGGTCATATAATGGATATTGACCAGGCATCAAGTTGACTGCCTTGCTGCAATGGATTGTCCTGCGCAGTTTTATATGCTGCAATGTCATATTTTTATGAATGTCATATTTTTATGACAAGCAGGTTTTTTTTCTATAATTCCTTTCAAATAAGCTTTTCAAGCATTTAATCCTCGATATTGAAAAAATTTGTCATATTTTTATGACAAAACGTACTGATAAGCTTTTTTCTTTAACCATTTGAAATATAAGAATAATTAATTTTTTCTCATACTGGCATGAAACTTGATTCACTTATGGTTACTGAATGACGTTGCTTGTTTAAACCAGGTTACCAAAATTTACCAGAGAGCAGATGAGAAAATTAATTTTATACGTGGACCGGGATTCAGGTGAAAAAGGCAGATTCTTTTTGAAAATCATCCAAAAGAGAATGCCCGGTATTAAAATGCATATTTGTCGAACGGTTGATACCTGTGTCACGGAAGTCAACCGGACAAAGTCATATATGGAAAGTCCCATTATCGTCCTGTTTACCGATAATGAAGACCGCCTGGATGATCTGTATGACAAAAAACAGATCTACCAGGACAAAAAAATCGTGATGGTGCTGCCCAGAGAAAAAAAACGGGACAATACAGCGGTTGTCCACAGATTTTTCCCCAGGTATTTCACCTATATGGATGACCAGTACGATGATTTGTGTGATGTTTTACATAAAATGATTGTGCAGTAAAATTTATAGAGAAACCAGATGAAAAAAAAAGAGGAGAACGACATGGGTGACGCACAAGACACATTAAACCAGGCGATTCAGTCCACCACCCTGAAGACGGGCAAATACCTGACCTTCACCCTGGCGGATGAAGAATACGGTATCGGTATTCTCAAGGTCAAGGAGATCATCGGGATGATGCCCATCACATCGGTGCCCAGAACCCCGGATTTTGTGAAAGGGGTGATCAACCTGCGGGGCAAGGTGATACCTGTCATTGATCTGCGGCTCAAATTCGGGATGCCGTCAATTGATTACACCGACCGTACCTGCATCATTGTGGTGGAGATCGATTCCGATGACATGACCATCCAGATCGGCATTGTGGTGGATGCGGTGTCTGAAGTCCTCAACATCAAAGAAGAGGAAATTGAAAATGCACCCTCATTCGGAACAAGCCTTAACACGGATTATATCCTGGGGATGGCCAAAATTGACAAAGGGGTGAAAATTCTTCTGGATATTGACAGGGTCCTGAGTGCAAAGGAGATTCAGCTGCTGGGGGAAAGGTGATTCCCAGTACAGATTTGCGGCTGAAATTCGGCATAAAGATGGTTGAGACCGCACTTGTAATAATAAAAAGCGCAAAAGGAGAAAAACAATGGGTAAGCAAATGAAATTGGGAACCAAATTGATGTTGGGTTTCGGGGTGGTGGCAGTGATAACCCTGATATTGGGTATTGTCGGATATTACGGGGCCATTAAAGGAGAGGGCTCTGTTCAGGAAATCGGCGGGGTACGCCTGCCCAGTGTGGACAGTCTCCAGGTGATTCATGCAGAGGCGGAAGGTATAAGGGGCTCCATGCGGACCCTTTCCATCCCGGGCCTGGACGATAATATGCGGCAGCGCCAGTACCAGAGCCTGGCAGAGGCCAGAAAACATTATGAGGCTGCCTGGAAGGTGTATGAACCACTGCCCCAGACCGATGAGGAAGCAAGGCTCTGGCAGCAGTTCGTACCGGCCTGGAATGCCTGGCGGGCGGAAAACAACAAGTTCATGGCGATCATGCAGCAGTGGGACAAGCTGGGCATGGCAGATCCCATGCTCCTGGGCCGGCAGGTGGAATCTTTTACCAAAGACCATTACAAGGTGGCGCAACAGGTGCTGACCCTGGTGAATATGGAGACTGATACCGTGTTCACGGGGGGTGAAGATCACGCCACC
>JAABTU010000301.1 GCA_011389715.1 Desulfotignum sp. | reverse complement strand
CAGATCACCCAGCCCCAGACGGTGGCCGGATTTTCTGATCCAGGGGCTCAAAACAGAGCCGTTCGGCAGGATAATCAGATCCTTTCGGTACTCTTTGCCGTTGATTGTCATTTTGCCGAAGGTATAGGAATCGATCATGTGAGCCGCCTTTGTGTCATGCAGACAGATTCTTTTCTTTTTTCAGTCACGTCACAGTAGATGGCACCATAAAGGGCCGCTCTTGTCAAGCCCCGGATTTTCACAACGATTTTTTTGCTTTTTCGGCTTGATTATATTCAAAAAGAGGTTAATATATCATTAATATTAAGTGTTCCCTGTAGCCTGTTCGATAACGCTCTTTGCCAGGGACCCCAGTTTCCCGGGATGTCATTTCGATTTTTCGGGTAAATTTGAATACAACCCAAAAAAAGGAGTTCCCATGGAAGTTAAAGATTATTGCAACGCAATGCTGGCTGAAGTTAATGCATGGAAAAACAAACTGGATGCAATGAAAAAAACGGCTGACACATACAGCACTCAGCAAAAAGAAAAAGTGCTTCCTCTCATTGGACAGCTGGAACAGGAAGTTGCCACCGCTCAGATGCGGGTGGATCAGCTTGAAAAAGAATGTCCCTCTGACTGGTCTCCCATGAAAAATGAACTGGACGATCTTTTTGGTACGGTCGGAAGCAGTGTAAACCGTGCCTGGAAAGACCTTGAAGGCGGGAACGTCGGCGGATAATTTCAAACGGACAATTCGGTATTAATTCAAAGGCTTTGCGTAAATGCGTAAAGCCTTTTTTGTTTGATTAAGGAGGGAAATATGGCTCAGCAGATCGCAGATCGCAGAGATATTGATTTCGTTCTTTACGAACAACTGGGTATCGAGTCTTTGACCAGGCATGAACGTTACCGGGACATGAACCGGAAAATGTTCGACCTGGTTATTAATGAGGCAAGAAATTTTGCGATCAAGGAAATTCTGCCGCTCAATGAGGAAGGAGACAGAGCCGGCCTGGTATTTGAAAACAATCAGGTAAAAATGCCGGAGATCTTTCATCATGCATATAGACTGCTGTGCGAGGGAGAGTGGATTGCCGTTACAGACGATCCGGACGTCGGCGGCCAGGGGCTTCCCCATGTAATCGCCCAGGGGGCGTCCGAGTATATTGTGGGAGCGGATTTTTCCTTTGGCGCCTTTGGTTTTGCCACCCATGGCGCTGCCAAAATGATTGAAGTCTTTGGCACAAAAAAACAAAAACAAATGTTTCTGTCGCCCATGTATTCAGGACGGTGGGGCGGGACCATGGTTCTGACCGAATCTGAAGCCGGGTCTGATATCGGCAGTCTTTCCACCGCTGCTGTCAAAAACGATGACGGCACGTACGCCATCTCCGGAAACAAGATTTTTATCACCGCCGGAGAACATGACCTGACTGAAAACATCATCCATCCGGTCCTGGCCCGCATTGAAGGCGCGCCTGCCGGAACAAAGGGGATCTCCCTGTTTATCGTTCCGAAAATATGGGTGAATGACGATGGCAGCCTTGGAGCGGCAAATGACGTGGTCTGTACCGGCATAGAAGAAAAACTGGGAATTCATGCCAGCCCCACCTGCCAGCTGGCCTTTGGCGGCAAGGGCAAATGCCGGGGTCTGCTTTTGGGGGAAGAAAACAAGGGGATGCGCGTCATGTTTCACATGATGAATGAAGCACGCCTCGGCGTCGGCGCACTCGGCCTTTTCAACGCATCATGCGCGTACCTTTATGCGCTTGATTACGCCCGGAACCGGATTCAGGGACGCGATCTGGACGACTTGCTCAAAAAAGACGCCATGCCTGTTGCCATTATCAATCATCCGGACGTCCGGCGGATGCTGATGTGGATGAAGGTCCATGTGGAAGGTATGAGAAGCTTTGTTTACTACACGGCGTATCTGTTCGATCTGGCCGCCTGTGCGGAGTCGGAAGAAGAAAAGACAAGGTATGGCGATCTGATCGATTTTTTCACGCCGATCATTAAAGCCTACTGCACGGACCGTGGTTTTCAGGCAACGGTTGAGGCCATGCAGGTTTACGGCGGGTATGGATACACCAGAGATTACCCTGTGGAACGACTTTTACGGGATTCCAAGATCAACTCGATCTATGAGGGGACCAACGGCATCCAGGCCATGGACCTTCTCGGCAGAAAACTGGGGAGGAAAAAAGGGGCCCTTTTTATGGCATTTGTCAACGAGGTTCAGAAAACAATCACAAAAGCGCAGGAAATCGAAGAAACCGCCGACCTTGCCGCCTCGGTCCAGGAATCACTCAATGGCCTGAAAAATCTTGCCGTGAATATGGGGAAAACAGCCATGTCAGCCGATTTCAAGGTGGCGTTTGCTCATGCCTCCCCGTTTCTGGAAGTCACAGGGGATGTCATCATGGCCTGGATGCTCCTCTGGCGGGCCAGTGCCGCCGCATCAGAACTGAAAAAAATTGAAAACCATGCAACCGGGAACCAGCGTGCCAGGATCCCGAAAAAAAGCAAAAACCCCGCGTTTTACGAGGGTCAGATAAAGTCGGCCCAGTACTTTATCCAGACAGTGCTTCCGATCACGACCGGAAAGATGAATGCGATCCAGGCCGGCTCCCGATCCGTGATTGACATGCCCGATGCCGGTTTCGGCGGTTAATTTCTGAAACATCTGTCAGAAAAGCATCTCCACCTCGTAGACATCTCCGTCAAGCCGGCTGGTGACCCGGGCACCGCATTTTTTGGCCAGTTTGAACATGGCGGTGTTTTCACACAGGATATCGGCTTTGAACCCCTTGATCCCTTTTGATTTGGCATACTCGGTCATGCGTTCCTGCAGGGCTTTGCCGATGCCCCGGCCATGCCACTCATGCAGGATCATATACGCCACTTCCGCCATGTTTGTGGATGGATCCACCACATAAAACGAACTGCCCACAATCTGTTCTTTTTCACGGTCTCCAACGGTGACGACAAACGCCATTTCATTTTCATAATCAACATTGCAGAAATGTTCGGCTTCAGAAATCGAAAACCGTTTCATGTGACGGAAAAACCGGGTATAGACATCGTTGGGCGGCAGTTTGTAAAAAAGATCCTGAAGTCCGGTCACATCGCTTGCCTTTGACGGCCGCACCACCATACGGGTCTGGCCACCGAGCACGATTTCCTTGTCTTGTCCCTGGGGATACCGGCACGTCAGGGTACCGTCATTCTTACATTTCAAATCCTGATCCTGCCTCAGATACCCGGATCGTTTGGCTTCTTCCAGGAGCCACGGTCTGAAAGAGGGATGGGCCACCTCGATGAGCGCGAGTGCTTTTTCACTGATGGATTTGCCGAACAGATAAGCGGTGCCGCACTCAGTGACCACATAGTGCACATCGGACTGCGGGATGGTGATGCCTTCTCCTTTTCTGAAAAACGGAACTATC
>JAABTU010000300.1 GCA_011389715.1 Desulfotignum sp. | reverse complement strand
TCCCGCATGAGTTCCGCAATCTTTTCCACCAGCTTTGCCTTGTTCACCTGGTAGGGCAGCTCGGTGACAACAATGGTCTCCTGGCCGGTTTTCTTGTTTTCCTCCACCTCGACCTTGGCCCGCAGGGTGATGATCCCCCTGCCGGTACTGTACGCCTCATAGATCCCTTTGGTGCCGTAAATATGGCCCCAGGTGGGAAAATCCGGGCCCGGGATATGCTGCATCAGCTCCGGGATGCCAATTTCCGGGTTGTCAATCAACGCCTTGAGGCCCCCGATAACCTCCAAAATATTATGGGGCGGGATATTGGTGGTCATGCCCACGGCAATGCCGGATGATCCGTTCACCAGCAGGGCGGGAAACCTGGTGGGCAGCACGGCCGGCTCATCCAGGGTTTCATCGTAGTTGGGGATGAAATCCACGGTCTCTTTTTCCAGATCCGCCAGCATCAGGTGGGAGAGTTTGCGCATGCGGATTTCCGTGTACCGCATGGCAGCAGGGGAATCCCCGTCCACTGAACCGAAGTTGCCCTGCCCGTCCACCAGGGTGTAACGCAGAGAAAAATCCTGGGCCATGCGCACAATGGTGTCATACACGGCAGAATCCCCGTGGGGGTGGTATTTACCGATGACATCACCCACAATACGCGCGGATTTCTTATAGGGTTTGTTCCAGTCATTGCGCAGCTGCTGCATGGCATACAACACCCTGCGGTGCACGGGTTTGAGCCCGTCCCGCACATCCGGCAACGCCCGGCCGATGATGACGCTCATGGCATACTCAAGATAGGACTGTTTCATCTCCTTCTCGATACTGGTCGGATTGGTCTCTTTTGGGATCATCTAAATTTTTACTCCGAAAATGAATTAACTTGTTTTGCTTTTGCCGGCTCAACCATGGATTGAAAACTGGAAAAATATATGTCTGACAGTGTCAAAAACAGGGTAGCAATCAAAGGACCGTAAATGATGCCCATCAGCCCGTACACCTGCAACCCGCCGATGATGGAAAAAAACACGATGAGCGGGTGCATGGCCACCCGGTCCCCCACCAGTTTGGGTTTAAAAATATATTCGACTCCCCAGGAAAGCACGCCGTAAAACACCAGGATACCGATACCGGTTATTACCGAATTTTCCAGCAGAAAAAACACTGCCGCGGGAACCAGGACAATGCCGATGCCCACAATGGGCAAAAATGCCATGAATCCCATGATCACGCCCCACAAAAACGGGGAATTCAGTCCCAGAAACCAGAACAGCAGTCCGCCGGCAGTCCCCTGGATCAATCCCCCCAGGCCGTTTCCAATGAGAACAGCCCCTGCCATTTCATTAAATTTTTGAATCAGTTTTTTGTCATGGGCATCCTGGAGGGGGGACAGGTCATACAGGTACTGAATGAACCTGTGCCCGTCCATGAACATGTAAAACACCACAATGAGCATGAGAAAAAAATAAAACACCAGGTTCAGCAGGTTGGATGTGATAAACCGTGCCTGCTGAAACAAGGAGAATCCCACCATTTTTCCCAGTTCAGATACAGGGGAAAGCAGTTCCTGCCAGGACATCGTCTTTTGCACCCCTGCACGTGCCAGAAGGTCATTGATCCGGTCCAGGGCCCGGGTGTTTTCCAGCAGCTGGATCAACTGGTTTGAAAACACGGCATCCCTGGCCAAGTTATACAGTCCCAGGGCTTCTTTGGACAAGATCCCCACCATAAACACCACAGGAATAAACACCACACAAAAAATAACGACACATGTGACCACCGCTGCCATGCGCATGGACAGCTTTTTTGCAAACAGATGGTAAACCGGCCTGAAAATATTGGTGATCACCACCCCGAGGACAATGGTGGCGGTAAAAGGGGCAAGCAGGTTTCCCAGCAGGAAAATGGATATGCAGAACAGCGCCAGAAAAAAGAAAAACACCCCTCTTTGAAAAACAGTCTGCTCCAAGATATCACCAGTTCGCTGCCCCATGAAAATTCAGGGATTAAAAAAACCAGGTAAAGCCGCAGCATGCAATCATAAGCGTGCACACTGCGGCTTTACATTACACAAAAAAGCACCTTTGCTCTAGCTGCTGATCACTCCCAGGGCAGCCAGCACCAGAAGTATTTCAAAAATGATGACCTGCACAAAGCTGCCGAAAAAATGGTAAACGATTCCGCCGCCTACAATGGCGGGGACCGCTGTATAGATGAGTATGCCCAGTTTCCTTGGTATATCCATAGTCACAACATCCTTTCTGGTCAGGATGGGGCCGCTTTCGGCCCCACGCAAATATTATGTGAAATTATTACCATTTTTGTGCATCCAAGTAAAGGATAAAACTTACCTTTCAATCACCATGGCCATGCCCATACCGCCGCCGATACACATGGATACAAGCCCTGTGCCATAGCCTTTGCGCTGCATCTGGTGGATGGCTGTGACCATCTGTCTGGCACCGGTACACCCGATGGGGTGGCCGATGGAAATACCGGATCCGAGTTCATTGGGTTTTTCCACATCCATGTCCAGTTCCCGCATGCACCCGATGGCCTGGGCCGCAAAGGCCTCGTTCAGTTCGATCAGGTCGATGTCATCGATGGTCATGCCGGTCTGTTTCAGCACCTTTTTCACTGCAGGCACAGGCCCCAGTCCCATGTAGGCAGGGTCCAGGCCGCCGGAAGCAAAGGCTTTGATCCGTGCCAGTTTTTCAAGGCCCAGGGCATCTGCCTTTTCTTCGGTCATGAGCAGAACAGCGGCAGCCGCATCATTGATGCCGGATGCATTGCCGGCTGTGACACTGCCGTCTTTTTTGAACGCCGGCCTCAGTTTTCCCAGTTTTTCCATGCTGGTTTCCATGGGGCGCTCATCTGTATCCACAACAATAGCCCCCTTGCGGGAGGCTATGGTCACGGGCACGATCTCTTTTGCAAAGGTGCCGTCCTTAACGGCCGCCAGTGCCCGGTTGTGGCTGAGCAGGGCCAGTTCATCCTGTTCCTGCCGGGAGATGCCGTATTTGTCCACAATGTTTTCCGCTGTCAGGCCCATGTGGTATCCGTAAAAAATTTCATACAGCCCGTCAAACACCATGAGGTCGTGGACAGGCCCCTGGCCGGTAAGTTCCATGCGGTGTCCCCACCTGGCCTTGAGCAGCGCCATGGGGGCGTTGCTCATGCTTTCCTGGCCCCCGGCAAGGATGACATCCGCCTGTCCCGCCATAATGGCCTGGGCACCCAGGGCAATGGCTTTCAGGCCTGATCCGCAGATCTTGTTGATGGTAAATGCCGTGGTATGCCGGGGCAGGCCCGCCTTTATCATGGCCTGGCGGGCGGTATTCTGCCCCTGTCCGGCCTGGAGCACATTGCCCATGATGACCTCATCCACAAACAGCTCTGCCAGGCTGTCATCATAGTCATACCCTTTTTTTTCAAGATCGATCATCCCCTGGTCTTTGAGGGA
>JAABTU010000310.1 GCA_011389715.1 Desulfotignum sp. | reverse complement strand
GGGAATGGAACGGAACAGCATCTATGTGACAAGCATTGTAAAATGTAAAACCCCTGACAACCGGAAACCCACAAAAAATGAAATTGCGGTGTCCATTCCGTATCTGGTCGAACAAATACAAAAGATTGCACCGAAACTTGTTGTTCTCATGGGAAAAGCTGCCTGGAATACACCCAGATGTGAGGGCCGAACCTATATTGAAACATATCATCCTGCCGCGGCAATGAGATTCCCGGAAATACAAAAAAAATTTGAAAATGATTTCAGGAAAATTGGGGAGCACCATGGAAAAAAATCCGGAAAAAGAAAGAATGCTCAGGAGCGTCAGTAATTATGTCACAAGATTTGTCACAGATCAGGAAACCGGCAGCCAGCGGGTGAACGCTATCCTGGATGCAATGGACAGAGTGGACCGCAAGTATTTTATAGACCACCATCCTTATGTGGATACGGCATTGTCCATTGGTCACGGACAGACAATCAGCCAGCCTTCCACTGTGGCCAGGGTCCTGATGCTGGCAGAGCTCGCATCTGGCCATGATGTGCTGGAAATAGGTTTTGGCAGTGGATGGAATGCCTGTTTGATTGCATATCTTGTATATCCGGGCAGAGTCATCAGTGCTGAAATAGTTCCGGAACTGGTTGCGCTGGCAAGAGAAAATCTGGAAAAGCTGAAAAAAAATATTGATGTCAGTGAAAAGTGCAACAATCTGGAGATCAAAAATGAAAACATATTCCAGAATCCCCATGGAAAATACGACCGGATAATTGCTACAGCGGGTATCAGTCCTGATATGGTCAGCAAGATAGAAGATCTGGCAAAACAATTATTGAATGACAAAGGGATTATCGTATGCCCGTATCAAAGAGGGCCCATGATCATCATGAAAAAAGACCAGGATGTGATAAGAACACAATTCACAGCAGAACAATATGCGTTTGTTCCTTTGATTTTATAAAACCTGGCACGCCTGTTTCGGACCATGGATCGGCTCGGACTGGTCCAGGGTGTGGTGGATGAAGGAGGTGGATCTGGGGAAAAACGTGAAGTCGCTGTGGACCGTAACCTCCTGTATCAACCGATTGCCAACCTGTTTCTCGCAGGTGCACATACCCAAACCCAGGCCCATGTCTGGAGCATTGAGGGCGCCGTGGAAAGCGGCAGGAGATCCGCCAAGGGCCATTGAGCCGCAAGAGGCGGTGATAGACAAGTATATTCCCGGATGGGTCAGGATTATTTCGAAAATAGATGATATATTCTATGCTGTTAAGGCGCAGCATGTTATTGATTTGACCATTGCCCTGCTCCTTTTTCTGGGCTTGTGGTACTTGATGTAACTAAATATTTGCTATAGCAGCGTGCGCTTCTAAAAGTTCCTTTTTCCGTGATTATTATTCTTTGGTTAGTGGGCGTATTTTAATGATTGCGCAAAGCCTTTATCAATTCATCTTTGTTCATTTTTGATCTGCCTTTTATTCCAACCTCTTTGGCCTTGTCATACAAGTCATCTTTGGACCAGCTTTCATATTTTTCTGATTTACCTCTTCGTATTAATTTCTTTTTCATTGATTTTGTTATCCACTGCCTGACCTTGAAAAAATCCTTCCATGGATCTTGCTTGAGAGATGACAACCGTGCGGGAAGATTTTCAATATTGTATGAATCGGGGCGGATCCCTGCTGTCAATTCATCCCAGCGTATGGGTACGGAAACAGGCGCCCCTTCCCTGGCACGGGTCGAATATGCTGCAACACTGGTAGCTCCCCTCCCGTTGCGCAGGTAGTCGATGAAAATTTTCTTTTTTCTTTTTGCCTTGCTCATGTTTGCAATAAATCTGTCCGGGTATCTTCTTTCCAGATCCTTTGCGATTGCTTTGGTGAAATCCTTTGCCTGTGTCCATCCATTTCTTCTTTGTATTGGTATGACAATGTGGATTCCCTTACCACCAGATGTCTTTACAAATGACTGCAGACCCAGTGCATCCAAATAATCTTTCATGATGTTAGCCCCTTCGATAATATCCTTCCAGTCGATCCCCGGGCCGGGGTCCAGATCAAAGGTCAGCATGTCCGGTTTTTCCAAGTTATGCTCACTGCTTCCCCAGGGGTGTATTTCAAGCACCCCCAGCTGGATCAGGGAAAGCAGGCCTTTTATATCATCTATGAAGATGTATTCCGCTGTTTTATTCTTTTCTGTGATCTTCCTGCCACGCAAGGCATCGGGCATGGTTTCATTTATATGTTTCTGATAGAAGCATTTCTTTGCTCTTCCCCGGGGGCACCGAACGAGTGTTAAAGGTCTTTTTATGATAAAGGGCAGAATATATTCAGATATCTTTTCATAAAATTTCGCAAGGATCCTTTTGGTTGCTCCCTGTTCCGGATACAGGATTTTTTCAGGATTGGTTATCTCTATTCCCCTGATAACGGCGTTTTTCGATCTTTTGATTGAAAAGGATGTCCGTCCCATTTCCTGCCTTTCGCCATTTTCAGATTCTGCTATTTCATCCATGGATCGTCCGGATTCCGCGCTCAGGGGCTTGTCTTCAAGAATATTATATGCATCCTTTGAGACAGCCTCTTCATCTTTTTTCTTGATAAGAAGCCAGTTTTTGCCATCCTCACCGACTTTGCCTTCCATCTTCGACATAATCCAGATGCCGTGCAGCTTTTGGCCGCAAAGCCGGAATTTCAGCCTGCCTTTTTTATAATCTTCTTCCGGATTCCCTGCAGGCTCCCAGGAACCGCTATCCCATATCATGACGGTTCCGCCACCGTATTGATCTTTCGGAATAGTGCCTTCAAAAGATCCATAGGACAAAGGATGATCTTCCACATGCACGGCAAGACGCTTCTCGGAAGGATCCAGGCTCGGGCCTTTGGGAATTGCCCAGCTCTTGAGCGTACCGTTCAGTTCCAGCCGAAAGTCATAATGCAGCCTCGATGCAGCATGTTTGTGGATCAGATACAGGTGACCGGCCTCAGACTGCCCGGTTTTCCCCTCAGGCTCTTTTGTGCGTGAAAAATCTCTTTTCCTCTTATACTCTTCCAGTGCCAAAATCTGCCTCAATTCGCGGTCCTGATTAAACTTTTGTTATCAATTTTTTGGTACGGCTTTTCTATCGCTTACCGGGGGCTATCTTATGCATTTTTCTTCTTTACCTTTTCTTTGTCCTTTTATATTGGCTTATCTGCGTTGAACAAAATTGTGCTCCTGCTGATTCGAACATGGTAATAAACTCCTTGAAATTTTGGCATACGTATTTACCCGTAAACATGACAAGACTATCATGTAAAATAATCACGCTTTCACTGTAACAGGAAATATCTTTCGACAAGTCCAATCTTCGGTGATCGGGCTTGTGTCAGGTTCGCGATTCGGGAAAGTGAACTATACAGCACTCCCGATAGGAAAATGGGGGAAATGCTGTATTTCACCATAGAACAGATATTGTTATCTTTTATTCCATGCCGCTGATGTGAAAATTGCATGGCCAAAAAAGAACAAAAAAAAAGCAAAGGAGATTCATGATGAAACACCGAAAAATGATGTTCATGACAGTGATTCTGGTCGCTGCCATGCTCCCGGCAGCAAACATTATTCAGGCAAAATATGAGAGTAATGAGAAAATGGGCATTCCCAAGGATGTCGATTCGGTCCACTCCACCTATCTTCCTGTGGTGATGGATAAAGATTTCCAAACCACCATGGAAGAAGACAAAAAAATGAAGCCTAAGATCATGGAGCGGCAGAAAACCCTGCTTGAACGCCGTTATGATCTGAGCGACAACCCTTCTGATGTAATGATGTCGGCAGAAAGAAAACCTGTTCAAAAAGGCGTGCGCGTAAAACTTCCCGACGGCATGACCTGGAAAAAGCTTTCAGAAATGTCGCCTGAACAGATACGTGAACAAGGCCTTTTTCCGGAAGGATTTCTTCCCCTTCCCCATGTCAAGCACGAGACCGGCGGGCAGGTAATTCCGCCGGATCAGATAAAGGAGATCAACAATCTGGAACAGCGCAACCTCGAACGATTCGATGTTACGTTCGATCTGCCCAATCATCTGCTGCCTGAATTTCCGCCGCCCATATTTCTTACCACCAGACCGGACCTGGGCGATGTCTCCCAGGGCAAACTGCTGTCCATCAGAAATTATTACGAAATAATGCACGGGATAGTCACTCCGGTCCAGATGGAAGGGCTGAGACTTCTGCTCACCCCCTTTCCACAGCAGCAGTTCAACCAGACCGATGACCGTAAGGTTGAAAAGGCAAGTCTGGGAATTACCTGCTTTGACTGTCATGCCAACGGCCACACCAATGCGGCCTTTCACCTCAACCCGGACACAAGACCCCATGTGGCCCGGCTTCGGCTGGATACCGTCAGCCTCAGGGGAGTGTTCAATCAGCAGATCCACGGATCAAAACGATCGCTGCGTTCGATTGAAGATTTCACCGAATTTGAACAGCGGTCTGCATATTTTGACGGAGATCATGTAACTGCCGCCAAAAAGGGAGTCCATCTGCCGGATCGTGCCAGTCAGGTGGTCATGATGGCACAGATGCAGAACATTCTGGATTTTCCGCCGGCACCGAAACTCACGGTTTTCGGTCGTCTCGACCCGGAAAAAGCAACCGAAGTTGAACGTAAGGGAGAAGAAATATTTTTCGGAAAAGGCCGCTGCGCCGAATGCCATCCGGCTCCGTTCTATCTTGATGACAAAATGCACAACCTGCAGGTGGAAAGGTTTTATAAACCCCATATGAGCAACCAAAAATGGATCACCGGGGTTGGGCCCATTAAAACCTTTACCCTCAGGGGTATAAAAGATTCACCGCCTTATATGCACGACGGCAGACTCCTCACGCTTGAAGACACGGTCGAGTTCTTCAATATAGTCACCGAACTCAAGCTCACCAAAGAAGAAAAAGAGGCGCTTACCGCCTTTATGCGCTGCCTCTAACCCGAAATCATAACCCAGGCGGATATCCTTTTCCGGGGATATCCGCCTGAAAACCGCACTTCACTTCAGCTTCCTGCCTGTTGTTTTTCCAAAGCTTTAAGGGCCTTCAGGGTATGCTCCGATTCAACCCTGTCAGTATGATCCGCACTGACAACAGCATATTGAATGATTCCCTTCTGGTCTATGATATAACGGGCGACCAGGGGCAGTCTCCAGACATCACCGCTGTTGTATTCCTCCAGATTGATACCCAGCTGCAGATAAGCCTGCTTGAGTTCCTCGGTAAAGGTATAGATGAGGCCGTATTTTTCACCCACACTGTTTCCGGGGTCGCTTAAAATCTCCATGGTAAGCCCTTTTTCTTCCTTAAAGGTGCGGGAATGCGCCTTTGTCTGGGGAGAAATCATCAAAAGGGTGGCCCCCAGAGATGTGAATTTTGACTGGGCCTCCTGCAGAGCTTCCAGCTCCAGGTTGCAGAACGGTCACCACCGTCCTCGATAAAATCCCAGAACAACCGGGCCGGATGAAAGGATATTATAAAGATTAACGTGATTGCCGCGGGTATCTTCCAGTGTGAAATCCGGTGCCTTATCGCCTTTGGTCAGCACCTTGTCCATCATTTCGGAATCCTGCAGCTGCTTTATGGAGCGGGTCATAACCTCCTGGACTTCGTCCGGCGCTGAAGACTGGAATTCCGCTTTTTTTTCTTTAATTTTCTGTGTTAAACTCATGAATTATCTCCATTTACAGGGTTCATGTTTGCGTGATTTTGTGTTCCTGAATTTGCACATTTTCAATATACATTAACGAACCGCAGTTTTCCCAGTGGGCAAAACATGTAAATTGGAAAATATTTTTCTGTAGATCAGAAATTGCGGGTGCTCCTTTACGGCAAGGGTTTATAATGAAAGTTTTTATCCGCGTGAACCAAAATGCAAAAAAACCATCCAGGGTAGCAAAGGACACTGTGTGAAATAACGCTTAAATTGTATGAAAAACTGTCTTGACATTGCGATCCACTATAATAAAAGTTGCAACAATCAATAAAAAATACATTGAAACACGGCCCTGAATGGGTAGATTCATCTATTTATGAACCAACTGCCGAATATTATAGTTACTACATAATGAATAAACTGAAAGGAGAAAGAATGAAGCCAGCCATACTCTTTGAGCCCGGAGAAGATAAAAAAATCACCTGCCGTTTGTGCCATCACGGGTGCCGCATATCTGATCAGAAATTCGGCATCTGCAATGTCCGGCAGAATCTGGACGGCAAACTGTATACGCTTGCCTATGGCAGGGTTATAGCCGCTCATGTAGATCCCATTGAAAAAAAACCGCTGTATCATTTTCTGCCGGGCAGTTCTGCCTATTCCATCGGTACGGCAGGCTGCAATTTTGCCTGCAGTTTCTGTCAGAACTGGCAGATTTCCCAAGCGGTGAAAAAAGGGGACAAAGATCTTCCCGGAAAACCCATGGATCCTGAACAAATCGTTCACAACGCGGTGGAAAGTAACTGCAAAAGCATTGCATATACCTATACAGAACCAACCATTTTTTTTGAATATGCCTATGACACGGCCCGGCTGGCCAGGGATCGGGGTTTGAAAAACATTTTTGTATCCAACGGGTACATGACAAAACAGGCCATAGACACCATCGGGGCTTTTCTGGACGGAATCAATATAGACTTGAAAGCCATGAATGATTCCTTTTATAAAGATATCTGTAAAGGAAGGCTGCAACCGGTCTTAGATAACATCCGGTATATAAAAGAAGCAGGCATCTGGCTGGAGGTCACCACCCTGATTGTGCCAAACGCCAATGACAGAGAAGAGGAACTGCATGAAATTGCGCAATTCATTGCCGATGTAGACCCTGATATCCCATGGCATGTCAGCCGGTTTCATCCGGACTACCAGTATACCGATGCCGTTGCCACACCCCTTTCTGTTATGGAAGCTGCTTTCAAATTCGGGGAAGACGCAGGATTGCATTATGTATACATGGGCAATGTCATCAATGAAAACAAAGATACCAGAAATACCCGGTGCCCGCAATGCAGGCAGCCGGTCATCCAAAGAGACCTGAACCGGGTAAAAATGGATCTTGCAGAAGATAACACCTGCGCCCACTGCAAAGCGCCTATAGCAGGTGTCTATGAATAATGTTTACAAAAAGTTTTCAAATTTCCGGCCGCAAGGTTATCACCTGGACTGGCTGGCCAGGCGGGTGACGCATATCCCGGGAAGATATGAAAAATTTGTTTTCAGGTACGATGGCCATCAATTTTCCATACTTCTTGACAAAATGCATTTTCCTATCCAGAATTATAAATTTACAGTGATCCTCAACAATACAGAACAAAGCATTAATACAGCATCATCTTGCATGCGGTAGAGGTTATGGCAAAAAAAGACAAAGAAAAAACTGAAGACAAAAACGGGCAGACGGAAGACCAGCCACATAAAGAATCCCCCGAACGGAAACTGTTTCCGGTGGTCGGCATCGGCGCGTCTGCCGGTGGACTTGAAGCCCTGGAACAATTCATATCCGGGCTTCCGGACAAAAGCGGCATCGCTTTTGTCATTGTCACCCATACCCATCCGAATCACCCCACCCGCATGCCGGAATTGCTCCGGCGCAAATCAGGTGCTACCTTCGTGCTTATCGAAGATAACATGACAGTTGAAACCGATACGGTCTATGTCCCCCCTTCGGATCAGGATGCCATTATAGAAAATGGCGTACTCAGGCTGCAGGAGCGGTCCAGCCGATCGCATGTGCATATGCCGATTGACATTTTTTTACGATCTCTTGCCGAGGAAAGAGGCGATAAAGCAGGCTGCGTTATTCTATCAGGCACCGGCACCGACGGAACCGGCGGACTGCGGCTGATCAAGGAAAATGCCGGGGTAGCCGTGGCCCAGGTTCCGAAGTCAGCCCGGCATGGGGGCATGCCGGCAAGTGCCATCGAGACCGGGCTGGTCGACTATATCCTGACACCGCAGGAAATGGCCGATCAGCTGATTGCGTACTTCCAGCATCCGGCTGTACTGAAGGCCGAGATCCAGAAAAACGGAAAACCTCCCGGGCAACTGGCTAAGATTCTTACCTTTCTGGCGGACCGTACCGACCATGATTTTTCTCAGTACAAAAAAAACACAGTAATAAGACGAATCGAAAGACGTATGGGTGTCACCCACTGTTCCTCCATTAAGGATTATCTTACGTTTCTTCACGACAATCCGGATGAAACCCACTTGCTGTTCCAGGATCTGCTCATCGGGGTTACCAATTTTTTCCGAAATCCGGAAGTATTTACCTTTGTGGAAGAAGAGGTTCTCCAAAAGCTTCTTTCACAAGGAGAAAGTAACGAAAAATTCAGGGTCTGGGTACCAGGGTGTTCCACCGGGGAAGAGGCATACTCTGTTGCGATCATTATCCGGGAAACCATGCAAAAGCTTGACATCAATCGCTCCTTGCAGATTTTTGCAACAGATATCGATGCAAACGCCATCCATAAGGCCCGTCAGGGCGTCTACCCCAAAAACATCGCCACAGATGTCAGCAAAACCCGACTTGATTCCTTTTTTACCGAGGAGGAAAACCACTTTCGGGTCAACAAGAAGATCCGGGAAGAGATCGTCTTTGCCGAGCAGAACGTCCTTCGCGATCCCCCGTTCATGCACCTGGATATGCTGGTCTGCCGAAATCTTCTTATTTACCTGGAATCTGCGGCCCAGAACAAACTCATTCCCTTGTTTCATTACAATTTGAAAGCCGGGGGAATACTTTTTCTGGGCACATCTGAACACCCCGGCCGGTTTGAGGACCTTTTCACCCCGATTCACAAACGCTTCAGCATTTATAAAAAACGGGACCAGAGAAGCCCTCTTTCGCATCCAACTCCCTTTCCAACCGGTACAAAGCGCGCTCCCCGGATCACACCTCAGAAAAGCCGTAGCGGGGATGCAGATGACGGGGACATTGCCCGGACCGTGAAAAAGAAACTTTTACAAAATCATACACCAGCCTGTGTGATCGTTACTGCCTATGGCGACATCATCTATTTCCACGGCAAAACCGGAAAATACCTGGAGCATGCGCAAGGAAAATCAAACCTCAGGATCACTGAAATGGCCCGGGAGGGACTTCGGCACGCGCTGGCTGCCTCCCTGCGCAAGGCTGCGAAAAACAATGAAAAAGCGGTCAAATCCGGAGTCCGGATAAAAACAAACGGTGGTCGCGTACATATCGATCTGACTGTGCAGCCGTTTATGGAGCCGTCCATGAAGGACCACTTCATGGTTATTTTCACCGAACTGCCGGAATCTCTTTTTGATTTTGAACGCAAAGAGGAAGGTGCAAAAGAGGTTCCGGGAAAGGAGGCGGCCCGGCGCATCGCTGCACTGGAACAGGAGCTTTCGGATCTGAAAGCGGATCAACGGACCACCCAGGAGGAACTCGAAACCTCCAACGAGGAGCTCAAGTCGGCCAACGAAGAGATGTATTCTTCCAACGAGGAAATCCAGAGCACCAATGAGGAGCTTGAATCTTCCCGGGAGGAACTTGAATCCTTGAACGAGGAACTCTCCACGGTTAACAACGAACTCCACGAGAAGATTATCGAGGTCCAGGAGGCTTACGGCCGGATCACCGATGTCCTCAACAGTACCGGAGTCGCCATATTGTTTCTGGACAATGATTTTCAGGTAAGACGGTTTACCGAAGAGGCCTCTCGGCTGATCAATCTCATCGACAAGGATATCGGCCGCCCCCTTGATCACATCTCCCACAACCTGGATATCGGCAACTTGACGGACAAGATACGTTCCGTGCTCAAGCAGATGTCCCACAGTGAAGAAGAGGTCCAAACCATTGACGGCCATTGGTACCGGATGCGCATTATGCCGAATCGGACCGACAACAACCGTATCGAGGGAGCGATTTTGACCTTCATCAATATCGATTCCCAGAAAGCGGCCCAGGAAAAACTTGACAATTCTTTCCATTCATACAAACGGTTTACCGAAGCCATTGTTGACACGGTCAGGGAATCACTTGTGGTTCTGGATGCAGACAAACAGGTGGTCATGGCTAACCGCCAGTTTTACGAGACCTTTCAAACATCGCCCAAAAAAACGGAAAAACGAGCTTTTTTCGACCTGGAAAACAGCCAATGGGACATCCCGGAGCTCCGGCAACTTTTGAAAGAGATCACAGAGCATGACCGTGCATTTCAGGATTACGAAATAACGCTTCATTTCGAAACCATGGGAGAAAAGCTGATGCGGCTCAATGCCCGGCGCCTGCGGGATAAAGATCCGGATCAGGACCGTATCCTGCTGGCCATCGAAACAATAACCCAATCAGAAGAGCGACCGCCAACCGACCACAAAGGATAGACCATGACTTATGATAAGAAACATTTTGATCTTCAGCAATTACGGAAAAAGGCGGAACAAATTGTCGATGAGCGGCAGGAAGAAACGTTTGAAAAGAGTGAATCCGACATATCCGACATGGTCCGCCTTATCCATGAGCTTGAAGTCTACCAGGAGGAGGTGGAGCTTCAAAACCAGGAGCTGAGGCAGAGTGCGATAAGTCTTGAAAACGCCCGCAACGAGTGGTTTGAGCTTTTTGATGCCGCCCCGGTCGGGTTTGTTATCATAAACAGACTGGGCATGATCGAACGGTGCAACCAGGCGGCTGCCAGCCTACTCACCGGAACCCGGCATCCCATGAGCGGCCGCTCGATGCTGCCCCGGATCCATCCGGATGACCGGGAGATTTATCATTCTCTTGCCAGGTCTATGACGGAGAATCCCGAGGTCACCTCGTCCCGGGAGCTGCGGCTTGTTCAGGAAAACAAAGGAATCGTCTTTGTGCACATGGAGGGATCTGTTGTAAAAGACGCTGAAGGAGAATTCAATCAATTTCGTGTGGCTCTGGTGGATATCAGTGACCAGAAAGCCTATGAAAAATCTTTGAAAAAAATCCTGGGGGAGCTGGAGGACCGGACAGCTGAAATTGCGGCGCGAAACCGCCAGCTTGCAAGGCTCACCAGTGAACTCACCCTGGCCGAACAAAGGGAGCGCAAACGCCTTGCTGAAATTTTACATGACCATCTCCAGCAGTTGCTTGCCGGGGCCCGGCTCCACCTGGAAATCCTCTCCGGCAAAGTTGATGTGGAGAGTACGACGGCCTTCAAAACCGCCTATGATTTGGTAACAAAGTCTATAGAAACCTCCCGAACGCTTTCCTCGGAGCTGTCACCGCCGGTCCTCTACCAGAAAGAACTGCCGGAAGCACTTCAATGGCTGGCCCGGTGGATGTCCGCCACCCACCGGCTTGACGTTGATCTCGATCTGCCGGATGATTTTGTTTTTCTTCGGGAAGACCTCCGGGTGCTTCTTTTTCATTCGGTCCGGGAGCTTCTTTTCAATGTGGTCAAGCATGCAGAAACATCGACTGCACAGGTCGCCATGCAGGAGCGAAACGGACGTATCCGTATCATGGTCAAAGACAAGGGGCGCGGGTGTGATCCAAAAAGTTTGACAGAGAATGGTCCGGGTGAGGGATTCGGGATTTTTGCCATCCGGGAAAGAGTGGAACTTCTCGGGGGAAAGCTGGAGACTGCGTGCGCGCCGAATGAAGGCGTCAGCGCAACCATCTTTTTGCCGGTCGACCCCCCGGTATATGCAACTCCGGACCAGCCATCTCCGGTTGCTGAAGAATTTCGGCCAAGTACAGAGCCTCCGGCAACCTCTCCTTTGTTCAACGGAAAAATACGGGTAATGCTGGTTGATGATCATACAGTGATGCGAAAGGGGCTTTTATCTTTTCTTTCTGCGCACGATGATATCGAGATCGCTGGAGAGGCGGCTGACGGTGAAGCGGCTGTGGAACTGGCGCAAAAGATCCAGCCGGAAGTTATTCTCATGGATATCAACATGCCGAAAATGAACGGGGTGGAAGCAACCCGCCGGATCCGATCAAAGATGCCCGACATCCGGATTTATGGTCTTTCCATGTACGAGGCCGAAGACCAGGCCCATGCCATGACCGAAGCCGGGGCCACAGGGTACCTGAGCAAAAGCGGAAACTCTGAATCCCTGTTGGCTGCCATACGCGGCGAATGACAAGCGGTACGGATTACAATATTCGTGGTTTTGGAGGATTGTTTATGGTTTGGTCAACAAAAAGCAGGTTCCGGTCTGAATGAGGTAACCATTGACAAAACAAGCAGCAGGGCTCACCTATGCAGTGCGTTTCTTTGTTTTAACAAAATATTTCGGACAGCTTTGCCTTGTTGTCGCTGCACTGACAGCAATTCCTCTGGTGGTTTCCCTGATCTGTGGGGAAAACCTTATAACTTTCAGATATACCATTGTCATTGTCGCACTGACCGGACTTGGCGCCCTTCTCGGGCGATTGCATGCGCCTGCAGAGGTCCAGGTCAATGAAGCCATGGTTATTGTGGCTTTCATGTTTGTATTTACGCCTCTTGCAATGACTTATCCCGTGATGGGTTCAGGGCTGACTTTTCCCGACGCTCTTTTTGAGACCATCTCCGCAGCTACCACCACTGGTCTCAGCACTGTGAAGGACCTGCAGGATCAGCCGCAGACATTTCTTTTTGCCCGCGCCTGGATGCAATGGTACGGGGGGCTGGGTATCGTTGTTCTCTCTGTCGCCCTGCTGTTTCGACCAGGAGCCACGACCAAAAAATTTGCTGTCACAGAGGCCAAAGAAGAAGATCTGGTAGGTGGAACAAAAGCCCACGCACGCCGGGTGCTTATTGTGTATACTTTTTTGAGCGTGACCGGATTCCTGCTTTTGCTGGTGCTGGGAACCAGGCCTTTCAACGCAATGCTTTTGGCTCTGGCAGCAGTCTCCACCGGCGGTTTCGCCCCCCATGATGCCAGCCTGGCAGCGTTAAGCGGTCCGTTGGTTGATTATTGCGTTATTCTGATCTGTCTGACAGGGGCCGTGCCTTTAAGCTTCTATCACAGGCTCTACAAAAAGGACTCTCAACCCAACAGCGATATTTTGCAATTGCGGTGGATTATTTATATGGGGGTTTTGGTAAGCCTGTTACTTGGCATTTTTATGGTAACAAATGGAACGCAATGGACGTACGCACTTCATCATGCCCCGGTTATTGCTTTTTCAGCCCAGACGACGGCAGGCTTTTCGACCATGGATCTTTCTCAGCTTTCAGCTGCATCCAAGCTTTTGTTGATTATGAACATGGCCATTGGAGGAAGCGTCGGCTCAACAGCAGGCGGCATAAAGATTTTACGTCTTCTGATCGTCATACATCTTGTATGGATATTTCTCAGAAAGGCATGCGCCAGCATGCACGCAGTGATCAAACCACGACTGGCCGGCCGGCGCATGGAGGAAACCGAGATCCAGGAAGCGTTGCTCCTCATTCTGCTCTTTGGTACGATCACTTTGTTTTCATGGCTTCCTTTTTTATTTATGGGCTATAATCCGATGGATTCTCTTTTCGAAGTGGTTTCGGCCATGGCAACTGTCGGGCTCTCCGCAGGGGTGGTCAGCTCTGAAATGCCGAACCTGCTCAAAGGAATTCTTTGTATTGACATGCTCCTGGGAAGACTTGAAATACTTGCATGGTTGGTGATGGTATATCCCGGGACCTGGATTGGAAGGAGGTTATAAGGACATGAGAATTGCTTTTGTAGGTGCCGGTGAATTCACTGTGAGGACCGCTGAATTATTGATAAATAGAGGCCACGAGGTGATTATCATCGAAAAAGATGAAAACCAAATAGACGATCTCTCGGATTCCATGGATTGCAGCTTTTTGAAAGGGGATGGAAGTAATCCCGCCATCCTTAAGGAAGTAGGACCGGAGCAGACCGATGTGCTTTTCTGCCTGAGCAACAGCGATCAGGAAAATCTGATATCAAGCCTGGTAGGACGTTCTTTGGGTTTCAAGCGGGTCATTCCGAGTATCCAAAATCCCGATTTTGAGGTGATCTGCTCGGAATTGAAACTCCAGGACACTATTTTGCCATCCCGGACTATCAGCCGATACCTTGCCGACATGGTTGAAGGCCTGGATATTCTGGAACTCTCCACGGTAATTAAAGGAGAAGCAAGATTTTTTACCTTCATAGTGGATGAAGAAAAGGGAAAAAAAATTAGCGATCTCGATCTTCCGGACAATGCCAAGGTTGTTTGCTTTTATCGCGATGGGCAGTTTACACTGGCGCTCGATGAAACCAAATTGAACAAAGATGATGAGATTGTCATTTTGACCCACAGCAAAAACCTCAGCGATTTGAAAGAAAGATGGAAAAAAAACCAGCCTAACAATGGCAAGTCGAAAGGACAGAACAAAAAATAATTCGGACAAGATCGGCAGTTTCCGGGACACACATCAATGGCGTGGTATAGATAAGAGTCGATTATCATAAATCTGCTGGCCCTACAGCAATGGTTTGACGGAGATAAGCCCTTTGACATGTATGCCGACGGCTGGCTTGTGGTACTTAATCTGCTTTCCACCCAGGCCAGCCTGTATCAGGGCCGGCTTGGATACACCCGCTATCACTATAAAAAGAAATGATTCAGGACGGTTCATCATCGCTGAAGTTCAAAAGTACAGTAATTGATTTGGAGGTTTCCGCATCTAATGCCCTCAGCGGATGGCATTCAGCTCTTCTTCCACCACTCCCTTGAAAAGATCCAATTTATAGGTATTTCCCAGAATGGGAGTGGCCTCTTCAACCACTGCCCGGGCCGCTTTTTGAATGGTTGCGGTATCCAGTTTCCGGCCCGTGATGGCCTCTTCCACAGGCCGGCTCCGCCAGGGAACCGGCGCAGCACCGGACAGGTACACCCGGCCCGCGGTAACTGTATCATTTTCTATTTCCAAAGCCAGGGCCATTCCGGCAAGGGCAAAATCCCAAGACCTGCGGGCCCGGACCTTGCGGTAGGAACTGCGCAGGTTTTTGGCAGGTGCGGGCAACACAATATGGGTTATCACTTCTCCTGGTTTTAACACGGTTTCCGCCTCGGGATCTTCTACCGGCAGCAAATAAAAATTTTCCACCGGGATTGTCCGGCTGCCCTCTGGGCCAAAAATTTTGAGCTGTGCCGAAAGTGCCGCCAGGGGCGGGGCTGTATCGGAAGGATGGGTGATGATACAGATAAAATCATGTCCGAATATGGCATGGAACTGGTGTTCTCCGTCCAGGGCATAGCAGGTGTTCCCGCCTTTACGCAGGCAGTGGAATTCTCCTCTGTAATACCAGCAGCGGGGCTTCTGGCAGAGATTTCCCCCGATGGTCCCCTGGTTTCGAAGCTGGGGACTGGCCACTTCGGACGCTCCCCGGGAAA
>JAABTU010000298.1 GCA_011389715.1 Desulfotignum sp. | reverse complement strand
TATACGCACAGATATTCATTTTTTATGTTTTAGCAAAAAATGAAAGTTATGAAAATATAGTTCATTTTTGTAATTTATACTGCCGCAATTTAATACAATATCGTAATAAACGTTTTTGCACACCAATTATATATGTGATACCAATCAGGGGGAAAGACTTTATGCAACCAGGCTACCACAAGTGATTTTCACGCCAGATATAGTGGTATGGCCGGACAAACAACAGTTGTTACATTTTTGTTTTTTTATGGCGCCGGCCGGGTGTTTTCTGTAAAATATTGCTTTAATCTTAAAAATTTGCTAATTTTATTTGTGTGTTTTAAATGTTAAGCTAATAATAGCCTGACGGCTGACAGCTTTGATATTTTTTTGAGGGCATGGGGGTTATTGGAAAAGAAAGTCAGCTGACCAACTGGATTTTTCGCAATGAGAAGGGATTATATGCCAACAATAAGCATGTTCTATGGTATCATTATCTCAATGTTTTTTGAGATCAGAGAAAAACATCATCTACCGCATATCCATGCCCGTTATCAGGGACATAAAGCCTCCATTGCCATTGATGACAGCAGACTTCTCGCTGGCAGTTTACCGACAAAGCAATTACGAATGGTTCAGGTATGGGTGGATTTGCATCGTGAAGAACTGCTGGCCAATTGGGATTTAGCAAAAGAAGGCATAGAACTTTTTCGTATTGATCCGCTTAAATAAGGAGCAATGGCTATGCTGCTTGATGTAATAAGTGTTCAGGCAAAACCGAATTTCAGCTTGATTATCGGGTTTGAAAATGGAGAAAAAAGATATTTCGACATGAAACCTTACATGGACCAAAAACCATGGTTAAGGCTTAAAGAGAGTGATACCTTTTTACAAGCATTTGTGCAAAACGGATCAGTGGCCTGGCCCGGAAATATGGATATTGACCCCGAGACCCTGTATGAATATTCAAAAAATTTGGAGAAACAGGCGGATTCCGTCTAAGGCAGTTTCCCGGCAGGTATCAGCCGGGCCGTTTCCACCGTCAGGGTCACAGCCCCCCATTCAGACACCACTTTGCCGGTAAGAAAACAGGGCCGGCCATGCCCCGGAATGTGGCAGTACCGGGCATAGGTCCGGGGAAAGAATACGGTTTCCAGAAGACCGGTTTCATCTTCCAGGGTAAGAAATGTCATGGGCTCCCCATGGCGGGTTTTCACTTTTTTGCCGGTGACGGGCCATCCTGCAACAATGATACGTTTGCCCACATATTGGTGCACCTGGTCTGCCTTGACGGTACCGGCCCGGTCAATGACGTCCCGGTATAATGTAATGGGGTGGCAGGCGCACAGAAATCCCAGGGCATGAAATTCTTTTCTCAGACGAAGCAGACGGTTTTCCTGCGGCAGATCAGGCATGGGCACCTGCCGGGGACCGGGATTGAACAATGCAGGCTCTTCTGATACCCGGGTTTTTTGTTTATGCCAGTCAGTTGCGGCCCATCGAAGCCGGATCCTGTCGGGAAAGGTTTTGGCATCAAAACAATCCAGGCTGCCGCTGTCTATCAGGGACTGGATTTCATTTTCCAGGGGCTTCACCCGGTGCAAAAAATCGGTGAGACCTGAAAAAGGGCGTATGTTGCGCTGGTGCATGATTTTTTTCATGGTGGTTTCAGACAGGTGCCGCACCGCCATCAACCCTGCCCGGAGCGTTTTATTCCGGCCCTGCCACTGTATTTCGCCGGCACAGACATCCGGGGGGAGAATGGCCAGCCCCAGGCGACGGGCCTCGGACACATAGGAAAAAGTGGTGTAGAATCCTCCCTGGTTGCTGATGACGGCTGCCATGAACTGCGCAGGATAGTGGGTCTTGAGATAGGCTGCCTGAAAAGATACCCGGGCATAGGAGGCGGAATGGGGTTTGCAGAAGGAATACCCGGAAAAGGAAAGGATCATCTGCCAGATTTCCTGCACAGTTTTTTCCGGCACGCCCTGACCGGCTGCTCCGGCGGCAAACTGCCGGTAATAGTCCTGCAGTTTTCGGGTATTGTCTTTTTTGGACAGAATTTTTCTTAAGCTGTCGGCCTGGGTATGGCTGAACCCGGCCAGTTTCACCGCCACCCGGGACACATCTTCCTGGAACACCATAAGGCCCAGGGTTTCTTTGAGCACATCTGCCAGCAGCGGGTGCAGGGGCTGCCACTGTCCGGTGCGCAGGCGCTGAATATAATCATTGATGAATCTGTTGGCTGCCGGCCGGATCATGGAAGAATGAATGACCACATGGCGGAAATCCCCTTTTTTTGATTTTTGCTGGAGCAGGCGCATGGCCGGACTTTCAATGTAAAAACAGCCCATGGTGTTCCCCCGGGCAACCGTCCGGCAGGTTGCGGGATCATCTTCCGGATCCTGCAACCTGAAGCCGGAAAAAGAACCTTCACCGGTTTCAATGGCAGCGATGGTGTCCCTGATCACCCCCAGGCTCCGGTTGCCCAGCAGATCGATTTTCACCAGGCCGGCTTCCCGGGCCCCGTCCTTGTCCCACTGGATAACGGGTATGCCTTTGGCTGCAGTTTCCACGGGCACGTAGGTGTGGATGGGCCCCGGGGTGATGACCACCCCGCCGGGGTGGACAGACAGGTGCCGGGGGGTGCCGATAAGTGCCTGGGCACAGGCCATGATCTCAGGCCAGGGCGCAGGGAAATCCATGTGCCGGCATTCTGCCTGCTGCCGGATGTGGGCCAGCAGGTCCGGGGAAGCATCGGTCAGGCGCCAGAACCAGGGCAGGCGTTTGCATACCCGGGAAATTTCCCCTTCAGGCAGGCCGAACACTTTTGCGGTTTCCCGCACCGCCATTTTCGGCTGAAACAGGATATGGCTGGATACCATGGCTGCATGCCCGGCATATTCCGCCAGAACCTGGTGCAGGATGCTGTCGCGTTCATCCCAGGCAAAATCAATATCAATATCCGGGGGATCCTGGCGCCCGGGATTGAGGAAACGTTCAAAATAGAGGTCGAATTTTATGGGGCAGACATTGGTGATGCTCAGGCAGTAGGCCACGATGGATGCTGCCCCGGAACCCCGGCCGCAGATGCGCGATGCCCGGCTGACAATTTTCTGCACCACCAGAAAATAGGCACAGAACCCTTTCTGGGCGATAATGGCCAGTTCATGATTGATGCGGCTGACCACTTTTTCCGGCAACGGGGTGCCATACTGCCTGGCAGCCCCCTGAAGGGTTTTCCGGCGCAGCTGTATGGCGGCATCCGTGTCTGTGCCGGCAAAAGGGGGCATGACCACCCCGAAGTCCGGTTTGTGAAAGGTGATTTTTTCTGCCAGAACACGGGTGGCGGCAACTGCTTCCGGAAAGGTATGAAACCGTCTGGCATACAGGTCAGGTCCGCCGAAAAAGGCATTGGCAGGCCCCACCTGGCCCGGGTGCAGCCGGCTGATGCTGGTGTTGTTTCCGATGGCCCGGAGCAGGGTATGGGT
>JAABTU010000297.1 GCA_011389715.1 Desulfotignum sp. | reverse complement strand
TTAAGGGACGGATCTTCTACGCCCGAGGCCTCCAGCATCCCTTCAATGGAAAGATAGTGCAGCGAATCCAGTCCCAGGTACTCCCTCAGTTCATCCACTGTTTTTTCCGCGGCAATCAGCTCCCCTTTGGAGGAAAAGTCAATGCCGTAGTAACAGGGAAACTTATGGGGCGGACAGGAGATCCGCATGTGTACCTTGTTGACCCCCAGGTCCCGCAACGCCTTGACCCTGGTTTTTGCGGTGGTGCCCCGGATGATTGAATCCTCGATGATGATGATGTCCTTGCCTTTGATCAGTTCTCTGACCGGATTGAGCTTGATGCGCACGGAAAAGTCCCGCATGGACTGGGTGGGCTGGATAAAGCTTCTGCCCACATAATGGTTGCGGATCATGCCCATTTCAAAAGGAATACCTGATTCTCTGGCATAACCGATGGCGGCATAGTTGCCGGAATCGGGAAACGGCATCACCAGATCCGCATCCACATGGCTTTCCTGTGCCAGGCGCTGACCATGTTTTTTGCGCATTTCATACACGTTCTTGCCGTCAATGGTGGAGTCGGGCCGGGCAAAATAGATATATTCGAAAATACACAGGCTCTTGTGGGCCGCGGCTTTAGGATGACGGAGACTCTTGATGCCGTCCTCGTTGATGATGACGATCTCCCCGGGATCCAGCTCCCGGATGAATTCCGCCTGGATCAGGTCAAAAGCGCAGGTTTCCGATGCCAGCACGTAATGGCCGTTGAGTTTGCCTAACGCCAGAGGCCGGAATCCGTTGGGGTCTTTCATGCCGATGATTTCACCCTTGCAGGTGAGCAGGATCATGGAATAGGCGCCCTGGATTTTGGAAACCGCCTTGAGGATGGCGGTTTCATAGTCGCCTTTCACCAGGTTCTTGATGAACAGGTGCAAAAACACCTCGGAATCCATGGTGGTCTGGAAAATCGAGCCTTTTTCCTCGAGTTCCTTTCTCAGGGTATGGGCATTGACCAGGTTGCCGTTGTGGGCCAGGGCATAGGAGCGGTGGCGGTGGTTCACCACAAAGGGCTGGGCATTGAGCAGCACTGAATCCCCGGTGGTGGAGTACCGCACATGGCCGATGGCGGATCCGCCTTCGATCCGTTCCAGGTCTTCCATGTTGAAGATTTCCGGCACCAGGCCCATGCCGTTGTGGGAAAAAATCTTGTCATTGATGCCCCGGTTCACGGAGATCCCGGCACTTTCCTGGCCTCTGTGCTGAAGGGCATACAGTCCGAAATAGGTGATCTGAGCAGCTTCCGGGTGCTGGTACAGCCCGAACACCCCGCATTCGTCTCTGGGGCGTTCACTGGCAGAAAGATTCAGATGGTCAGACATTTTGTTTGTGATACTCCTGGATAGGCTTGACGGACAGGCGCTCTTTTTTCAATGCTTTAATGGCACTGGCAATGGCTTTTGCCCCGTCGGTGGTGGTGGCATAGGGGATTCTGTATTTGATGGCGGCCCGGCGGATTTCATACCCGTCCCGCTGGGTCTGGCTGGTGGCGCCGGTGTTGAGAATCAGCTGGATCTCTTTGTTCTTGACCGCATCCACCACATGGGGGCGGCCGGCGGACACTTTTTTCACCGGTGTGGCCGGGACCTGGTGTTCTTCAAGGAATGCGGCCGTTCCCCTGGTGGCCATGATGGTGAACCCCATGTCATGAAAATCTTTTGCCACGGGCAGGGCCGCTTCCTTGTCCCGGTCCTGGACCGAGATGAACACGGCCCCCTGTTCCGGCAGTTTCTGGCCGGCGGCGATCTGGGACTTGGCCACGGCTGCCCCCAGATCCATATCGATCCCCATGACTTCGCCCGTGGATTTCATTTCCGGCCCCAGGACCGGGTCTACGTTTTCAAACCGGTCAAACGGCATCACCGCTTCCTTGACACAATAGTAGGGCGGTATGACCTGATCGGTAAATCCCAGCTCTTTGAGCGTTTTGCCCAGCATCACCTTGGTGGCCAGTTTGGCCAGGGGCACGCCGATGGCTTTGGACACGAACGGAATGGTCCGGGAGGCCCGGGGATTGACCTCGATGACATAGACCGTGTCATTCATGATGCCGAACTGGATGTTCATCAATCCCTTGACCTGGAGTTCCTTTGCAATGGCTCTGGCCGCATCTGCCATCTCTTCGATGTGGTGCGGGGCAATGGAGTAAGGGGGCAGCACACAGGCAGAATCACCCGAGTGGATGCCGGCTTCCTCGATATGTTCCATCATGCCGCCGATGACTGTGGTCTCTCCGTCGGAAATCGCATCCACATCCAGCTCGAATGCTTCTTCCAGAAATTTGTCAATGAGCACGGGCTTGTCCGGGGATGCCTGGACCGCCAGCTCGAAAAAAGCTTCCAGATCACTTTCATCATACACAATTTTCATGGCCCGGCCCCCCAGGACAAAAGACGGTCGGACCATGACCGGATACCCGATTTCCCGGGCCACGGCCAGGGCTTCCTCATAGGAATGGGCAATGCCGTTTTCCGGCTGAAGCAGTCCCAGCTTGTTCATCATGGCCTGGAACAGGTCCCGGTCCTCGGCCCGGTCAATGCTTTCCGGCGAGGTGCCGATAATGGGAACCCCGGCTTTCTGTAGCCCGGTAGCCAGGTTCAGCGGGGTCTGCCCACCAAACTGGACAATGACACCAAAGGGTTTTTCCTTTTCCACGATGTGCAGCACATCTTCGTGGGTCAATGGCTCGAAATACAGCTTGTCCGAGGTGTCATAATCTGTGGACACGGTTTCCGGGTTTGAGTTGACCATGATGGATTCCACGCCCTCCTCTCTCAAGGCAAAGGAGGCGTGCACACAGCAGTAGTCGAATTCGATGCCCTGGCCGATGCGGTTGGGACCGCCCCCCAGGATGATCACTTTTTTCCTGTCACTGACCCGGGCCTCGCATTCGGATTCATATGTGGAGTAGTAATAAGGCGTGGCGGCTCTGAATTCTGCGGCACAGGTGTCCACCAGTTTGTACACCGGCACCAGTCCCAGCATTTTTCTTTCCTGTTCCACCTGTTTTTCGGTCAGCTGGGTCAGATGGGCCAGCTGGCGGTCAGAAAATCCGTATTTCTTGGCTTTTTCCAGCAGGTCTCTGGGCAGGTTTTTACCGGCCAGTATAATCTGGTTTTCCAGTTCCACGATCTGGCGCATCTGGTGCAGAAACCAGGGATCGATATGGGTCAGCTCATACAGCATGGTGATGGGCATGTTGTGCTTGAGCGCATATTTGATGTAGAACAGCCGCTGGGAATTGGGGGTGGACAGCTTGTATTCCAGTTCGGTGCCGGCCAGTGAATCGGGCAGAAGATCTTTGCCGTCGGCCCCGAACCCGGCCCGGCCGATTTCCAGAGACCGCAGCCCCTTTTGAAACGCCTCCTTGAAGGTCCGGCCGATGGCCATGGTCTCCCCCACGGATTTCATGGCTGTGGTGAGCACATCCTGGGCCTCGGGAAATTTTT
>JAABTU010000296.1 GCA_011389715.1 Desulfotignum sp. | reverse complement strand
CTTTTTGTAGCTCAGCAGCCGGGCCAGTTCAAGGCGCGCCTGCCAGTCCGGTATTTCTTCGAGAAACACCTCCTGCCGGTCTTCAAGCGAGGATTCAGAGCAAAAGGTCGAACCGGGGATTTTCCACACGAGCACAGCGCATGCAATCATAATAAAAAGTGTTGTTTTTGTTGTTTTCATGAGTTTTCTCCAAGAATCCGGTAGTAAATATCAATGGCTTCCACAAAACGCCCCTGCCTGGATAAAATCCTGGCCTGCCACAGCTGGGCGATACGCCAGCCTGGTTTTTGGTCCAGCACCCTGTCTATGATTGCAAGGGCATGATCCGGATTGTTGTTTAGTAAATGCACCTGGGCCAGTTTTACCTGCAGGGACAGATTATCCGGGCTTTTTTGTTCTATCTGGAAAAAAATATCCAAAGCCTTGTCAAATTTTTCCAGGGCAAGATAAGCATCTCCGAGACGATGCCAGGCAACCGGGTCGTCTATTCCCTTTTCTATTGCCATAAGATAGAGCGAGCGGCTTTTTGGTAATCTTCTGCCATAAATGCCTGCCGGGCGTGGTGAGACAGCACTTCATCCTGGTTGATACGCGTATATGCCCAGGGAACCGCGGCCAGCAGACAGCACAACATCCCGGCAAATAACAGATATTGTCTGGATCCGGCACTCATGCCCCCGGCCTGCCTGAGGGGATTTTCTTTTTCATGGTCAGTGTGTTTTTACCGGCAAATGATTTGTATCTGACTTCATCCATTGTTTTTTGAATCAGAAAAAGCCCTCTGCCCCCCTCTTTTTCAGAGATATTATCCAGGGGCCCGTGAAGCTGTTTTTTTTGTTTCAGGATCTCTGTATTTAAAGGGATACCCGTGTCAGTTACCTGTAACACAATATCGGACGGATAAAGCAAAACATTTACCTCAACGCTGGAATCTGCCCTGCATTCATGTGCGTGTTTTATGCTGTTGGCCACGGCTTCGCAAACCGCCAATTCAACTAAATAAACAAGTTCCTTGTCCGGTGTCGTCCCTGCAAGAATCCCTTTGATCGCCCGGCAGATCATTTGTACACAATCCAGGCGGCAGGGTATTTTTAAAGAAATTTCACTGAAGGATTCCACGATTTATACAATTCGGTTCAAAGATTGAATCGCATTTTCTTTGTCATCATGGATTTTAAAAACGCCCCTGTCCAGCCGGGTGATTGAAAAAAGGTTGGCAACATTCGAGGAAATTCCAAAAAATTCCAGCCGCCCCCTGTCACCGATTGTTTTCACTGTGGAAAGCAGGGCGGATAATCCTGAACTGTCCATGAATTCGACTTCTGACAGGTCCATGGCAATATACAAGTTACGCTGCAGAATATAATCGACCATGCGGCTTTTAAACTCCGGGGCATTTCCAGCATCCAGCCGGCCGGAAAGAGGTTTTACAAGTAAAACCGCACCTTCCTTTTTTATTTCGATGTCCATATGTGATAGCCTCTTAAAAAGTATTTTCCCGGATGGTGCTGTTAATTTTCTCCGAAGTATGAATGGCTGGTCCGGATGCCCCTGAAGGTGCCTGAAACACAACGTGAAGCGCAGTGAGATCGTCATCAAACCCGACAATGCCCTCTGCGCAACCGGCTACTTCGCCGGGCAGCTGATCAACCTGGAACGTACCGCGGCTTAAAAGCGTAACGCATAGATTTTTGAAGGAATCATAGCCAAATATGCCCCTGCCCTGAATCCGGCACTCGTAAAATCCGTCCGTATACATCAAAAGCTCCCATTTGCTTCGGCATTCAAGGCGTTTATGCGGAAAGTCCGTATCAACAACACCCAGAAGAGGGGAGGTGGCTGTAATTTCTGTAATTTTTTCCCCCTCTTTGAAGAAAGCCGGGCAATGACCGGCGTTGATATATTCAATATAACCGTTTTCCGGATAAATATCTGTCACCAGCAATGTGACAAAATCTCCCTGTTTGCCGACCTTTTTCATCAGCTGTCGGTTCAGTGCTTCAATCAGGTCTGACAGCGGGGTGTTCTGATTTGCAGCAAAATGAAAAAAAGTTCGTACCATGGACATGATAAATGCAGCCCGGGCACCATGTCCGGATACATCGGCGATTATACATCTTAGTCCGCTGCCGGCCAAAGGAATATAATCAAAATAGTCTCCTGCTGCCAGACCGGATGGCTGATAAATGCCCCGTGCAAATAAATAGGGAGTTGCGTAGGGCTTATCAGGAAGCATGCTTTGCTGCAGTTCAGACAGGGAGAGCAGTTCCATTATTAGCTGGCGGTTCGCCTCTTCGACTTTACGCCTTGCCAGTTGCAGGGCTTCCCGGTTTTTGATTCTTTCCGTTATGTCGCGCAGTACCCCGACAGCATACCACTGTCCGTTTACTTCAAAGGCTGCCACGGACAGCTCTACATCCACAAGAGATCCATTTTTGCATCGGGCCTGAATTTCCCGAACATTATTGACTATCGGACTTTTTCCTGTTCGGGCGAATTTCGGCATCATTTCCACGGCTTTTTTCCGATCCTCTGGCCCTGCAAGCAACGTGTGAATACAAACCCCGAGTGCTTGATTTTCCTGATAGCCAAAAAGCCTTTCAGCTGACGGATTCCAGAAATTTATCACGCCTTGCCCGTTTATCATGATCAGAGGATCCAGAGAGGCCCGGGCCATGCTCTGAATTTCTTTTTTTCCTGCGTACAAGGGACTCTTCCTAATTTTTTTTCTCGTAGACATTATTGTCTGGGTATTTTTCTGTATTTTTCTGACAAAACCATAAAATCAACGAATATTATCGACTCTTCAAGGATAGGGATAAGAACTCGCTTTTTGTTGACCAAACCATAAACAATCCTCAAAAATTCAAATATTACCTCTAACCTGATGCAGGTAAACATATTGTACCTTTATCAGGTTTACGCAAGTTAAGGCAAGAAAAAAATTCAAGTGCTGAAACAGCGAAGAACCTATTCGATCAAATCACCTTTTGATGTTCCAGGCATAAAAACCCATATTTTTATATTGACATAATTTCTTTCCGCCGTTAACATCATTAATATGACTAAACAATCTGATTTTTAATGGGATTCCAATAAAGAAAAGCAGAATCAAGAAAGCCATGGTGTTTCTTTTGCACTGGCACAACTTGCTTTTCTGGATTCTGATCGTGTTATCCTTGAAGATGAGGATTTAATCATGTTCAAGCCAAACTATTCATTTGAAAAGCGCCGGAAAGAAATGGCAAAGAAAAAGAAGAAAAAAAACTATGACCGCAAATGGCGGTTGGATCAAAACAACCTTTTGTAATTATTCATTTTTAAATCAATCGCTTATCATTCTATAAAGTATATGAATCAGCATAATAGCTGATTCTGTCTGGTTTTTGCATTTTTTTCTTGAAAAACGCCTGTTTTTTGTTGTTTTATTATTAAGTATATGATATTTTTTAACATCAAAAACATATACTTAATAGGTGATGTAT
>JAABTU010000295.1 GCA_011389715.1 Desulfotignum sp. | reverse complement strand
TTGAAAATCCGGGCCGCAGTATTTGCGGGTGCGTTTCATGTTGTCCAGGTTGCCGGTGGCTTCCTTGACACAGGTGATATTGGGGTATGATCCGGACAGAATGGCCAGGTCCTGGGGAAGCATCTGGGCCCCGGTGCGGCCGGGGATGATATAGGGGATGATTTCCAGCTCCGGATAACGGGCTGCCACAGCCTCATAATATTCTTTGCGGATTTCTAAAGAAGAGGGGCCGTTGTAATAGGGGTCCACCATGAGGATGGCATCCACCCCCTCTTTTTGTGCATGAGCGGCTGCATCCATGGCTTCTTGGGTATTGTTGCTGCCTGTTCCTGCGATGACCAGGCACCTGCTGTTGATCTGTTTGGCAGCCAGGACAATGACATGGTTGTGTTCCTGCCATTTGAATGTGGGGCTCTCGCCTGTGGTGCCTGTGACCAGAATGCCGGTGATCTGGTTGTGGATCTGAAAATCGATGAGCTGTTCCAGGCCTTTTTGGTCCAGTTCTCCGGTCTTGGTAAACGGGGTGATGAGTGCGGTAAAGCATCCTTTTTCCATGGAAGTCTTCTCCTGAAATTGTAAAATAAAGATCCAGGTGCTACCACAGGTGTAATCCGGGCGCAAGAAATATTATTGTCCGAAGACCAGACCCCAAAGATCTTGACTCCTGTGGCAAAAAGTCTATTATAGTAAATTTTACCCGTAACACAAGATATAAATGTATAAATATAAGGAGTTGTTCATGTCAGATGCGCAGCAAAAGGAACATTTGCCCCGGAATGCGGATGAGCATATTGCAAGACTCAGATACCAGTTGACCCGGAATTCAGAATGCGGTACCACCCATTACAACCTGGGGGTGGCCCTTGTGGGAAAACAAGAATATATGGAAGCTGAAAAAGTGCTCCACGAAGCCATTGAGCACAGCCCCACCCTGGCAGAGGCCTATGTGCTTCTGGGCGGCATCTGTCTGCAGCGGGGGGATCTGGAGGGCTGTTACCGGTTCAACCAGCGGGCCACCAAGGCCCGGGCCGGATTTGCCGAAGGGTATGCCAATATGGCCTTTATACTGCTCCAGCTGGTGGACGGCAAGGACCCCAAAGAGAATGAAGAAAAAGTGGACAAGGCCATCAAACACCTGAAAAAGGCCATTATCCACAACAAAAATTTTGTCCAGGCCTATGCCACCTTGGGTACGGCCTACTTCATGAAAGGCCTGCACGCAGAAGGGGTCAAGGCCAACCAGGAAGCAGTTCAAATACAACCGGAATTTCCTGTTGCACACAATAACCTGGCCGTGGGGTTTCTGGAACTCAAAGACTTTCCAAAAGCCATCTACCATTGTGATAAAGCCCGTGAGCTGGGTTATGAGGTGGCGCCGCAGCTTTTGGAAGAACTGGCACCCCACAGAAAGGGATGAGTTTCAGGCCGGATATATCCTTTTACATGCCGGGGCACAACGGCCGGGTTGGCCCCGGCACCCCGCTGTGGGAGATGCCCCTGTCCGGAAAACATACTGCAGACAGCTCTTTTCAGAATCCCTGTGACCCATTCACTGTGGGAGAATACTTTCTGGCAGCACAAAATTTTTTGATTACAGATAACGGCGAAATGCTGTGCCGGGCTGTCAGATCTCTGGCAGAAACCGACGGCCGGATCCAGTCCCTTGCCATCAGCCTGGAAAAACACGGCGCGTTTTATCATCCCTTGAAAATAACCATTGCAACCCAAAATTGTTCTTGCCTCCATCTGGTGCTCAACGGCGCTGTAAAGGAACCGGGACTGGGCCTTATCAAAACAGAATATCAATTGCTGTCATCCATGGCCTTGACAGTGGTACCCTCTTTTATCCCCCGGGTTTTCGGTGCCGGTGAAGTCATGTTGCACGGGCGGAAGGTGGCTTTTTTTCTGGGGGAATGGTTTGCCGGATTCTGTGAATTCCATGTGACCCGGACCCCCGGAGAAAACCAGGTGGCTGTCTGGCAGGATGACGATACCCAGATGGTGATTCCCTGGCACCATGCTGTCCGGATTTACGAGAAAACTGCCTATGTGCTGACAGCCTATTATGACATCCACACCGGGCATGCAATTTATCCCTGGCACCATGCAGCCGGTGATTTTGTGGTTGCGACAGAAACTCTGCAGACAGGTGATGTCCGGTTGATTACGATACGGGGAACAGCCCCGGTGGTTGAAAGGGCCTCGGATACATCCGCTTCCGGCGCACACTTGCTTTCCCGCCTGCTTTTTTATTTTTTGAACCTGACGCTGCGCATGCGCGTAGACCGGCTGGATGGCACCGGCCCCATGGTTTTTTTACCGCAGATCGTACTGGATGCTACAATAAAAGGGGTGCTCACAGCCCTTAATCACCGGGCAAACGGGTTCCTGGGAGCAGGGACAGAGGAACCGCCGGTACCCGAAGATATCTGCCCTGTTTTTGTTGATTTTGTGAAGGGGTTCAGTCAGGCACAACTGAAAGATATCATGGAAAATCTTGTGGATGCCTGGCACCCCAATCCTGCTGAAGCGGCACTGGTACGGGAAAATATTTATTCCCACTGCTCCAGGATTTACCGGGTATTGAAGAACGCATAGTCAGATTTTTCCGGTCATGGTGGGAAAAACCGGTGAACCGCAGGTTTTTTTATTGACATGTGCAAACAGAAATTCTATATCTGCAATGGTATTTTGCTGAAGATGTACCTTGAAATCGGATGGTATTTGCGGGACAAATATCTGAAATGATATAAGGATCAGACTATTGAATGAAAAGTTTGGAAATTCTTTTCATTATTGAATGTAATTTAACTTTTAACGGAGGTAAGTAAATGGCTAAGCATGAAACTCCTTTACTGGACCAGCTGGAAACCGGCCCATGGCCTAGCTTTGTCTCTGACCTGAAGGCTCAGGCGGAAAAGAGAGCAAAGAATGAGGAAGGCATTGAATTCCAGATGCCGGTGGATGTTGTTGAGGATCTTCTGGGGATTTTGGAACTTTCTTTCAAACACGGAAGAACCCATTGGAAACACGGCGGCATCGTCGGTGTTTTCGGTTATGGCGGCGGTGTTATCGGCAGGTACTGCGATCAGCCCAAGAATTTTCCCGGGGTTGAGGCCTTTCACACCATGCGGGTGAACCAGCCTGCCGGCAAGTACTACAAAACCGATTATCTCAAAACGCTGTGCGATCTGTGGGATTTCAGGGGATCAGGTATTACCAATATGCATGGCTCCACCGGTGATATTATCCTTCTGGGAACCACCACCAAACAGCTGGAAGAAATCTTCTGGACCATGACCCATGACATGAACCAGGACCTTGGCGGCTCCGGCTCCAACCTGAGAACCCCGTCCGACTGTCTGGGACAGTCCCGGTGTGAATATGCCTGCTATGACACCAATGCCCTGGTGTATTTTCTGACCAATGAATACCAGGATGAGCTGCACAGGCCTGCTTTCCCCTACAAGTTCAAATTCAAACTGGAC
>JAABTU010000294.1 GCA_011389715.1 Desulfotignum sp. | reverse complement strand
ACCCCCCGGAGCAATCCCGCCACCTATACCAAGGTGTTCGACCCCATCCGGGATCTGTTTGCCATGCTCCCGGAATCCAAAGCCAGGGGGTATAAAAAGGGGCGGTATTCCTTTAATGTCAAAGGGGGACGGTGCGAGGCCTGCAACGGGGACGGATATATCAAGGTGGAGATGCATTTTCTGGCGGATGTGTTTGTGCCCTGTGAGGTCTGCCACGGCCGGCGGTTCAACCGGGCCACCCTGGAAATCACCTACAAAGGCCATTCCATTGCCGATGTCCTGGACCTGTCCGTGCACCAGGCCAGGGAGCTGTTCGAATCCCACCCGAAAATCACCCAGATTCTGGACACCCTCATGGATGTGGGCCTGTCCTATATCAAGCTGGGGCAGGCCGCCACCACCCTGTCCGGGGGAGAAGCCCAGCGTATCAAACTGGCCAGGGAACTGGCCAAACGGGAAACCGGAGACACCCTGTATATTCTGGACGAGCCCACCACCGGCCTGCATTTCAGGGATGTGCGCATGCTCCTGGCGGTGCTGCAGCGCCTCACCTCCGCGGGCAACACCGTAATCATCATCGAACACAACCTGGATGTGATCAAGACCGCGGACTGGGTAGTGGACCTGGGACCCGAAGGCGGGGCCGGGGGCGGCGAAATCGTGGCCCAGGGTTCCCCGGAAACCGTTGCAGCCGTTCCTGAAAGCTATACCGGCCATTACCTGAAAAAAATGCTGCATCCGGAGAGTGGTTTTCCCCAAAGATCAACCGCCTGATTTTGGAGCCGGCCCGGGTACTTCTTTCCTTGTCCCGGCCAGCTTTATATTGACCCCCTGAGAGGTTCAGGATCTTCTCCGAAGCAGTGAATAGAACAATACACCCATGCCGGCTGCCTTTTCCGAACTCCCGCCAGCCGGACCGACCCCGATCCGGCTGATGCCGTCAAACGGTTTTTTGGTTATTTTTTCCGGCAGACGCAGAAGATGAACAACCCGGGTTCCCAGCGGGATAATCGCTTCGATTTGTGTGTTCGTGTTTTTGTATCCTTTCAGCAGGAAAAAAACATCTGTCTGCCTACGGGATCAGGTACAAAAAGGTTTTCCTTTTTTGTTACAGGTGATACAGGGTATACTTCACTGATTTGCTTTGCATGGCAGAAAATAATTTTTCAGGGAGGTCCCAATGCTTTCTGACCGCAAGGTGTTTGTAAACGGAAAGTTCACAGCCTGGGAACAGGCCGGCATTCACATGATGAGCCACAGTTTTTCCAGAGGGTCGGCGATTTTCGAGGTTTTGAGTGTCCATGATCTTCCGGACACAGGGCCCTGTGTCTTCAGACTGGATAAACATGTGCAGCGCCTGTTTTCCAGCGCTTCTGCCCTGGGCATGGTGCCGGGCCTGTCACCGGAATCGGTAGAGGAAGCCGTGTGCAGGACGGTGCGCAAAAACGGTATCCGTCAGGGAGCGGTGAAAATCATGGGGTATAATCCTGAGATCGCCTTTGACATCCTGCCCTCCGGCAACACCCTGGATATTGCCGTTTTTGTGATCGACCCGGTGCAGGATCTGGGCAAAAGGCTGGTTCCGACATCCGATGGGGCGGATATGTGCGTTTCCACATGGTGCAAGCTGGACCCCCGGACCGTCCCGATTGCAGCCAAAGCAGCGGCCAATTACCTCAACGGCATGCTGGCCCGCCAGGAGGCAAAAAACCGGGGATGTGATATGGCGGTTATGCTGGACACCCTGGGCTTTGTTGCAGAAGGGGCCACAGAATCCATTTTTCTGGTCAAAGAGGGCAGGATCATGACCCCGTCTTTGGGAAGCATCTTGCACAGCATCACCCGAAGCAGTGTGATCACCCTGTGCCAGGCCCTGGATATTCCGGTGGATGAAAGCCGGATCTCCCCGGATCTGCTGGAAACTGCCGATGAAATATTTTTTACCTGTACCCCCATGAAGGTACTGCCGATAAAAACATGTGAACAGCGACCTCTTTCTCCAGTACCCGGACCGGTCACGCAACAGCTGGCCGATTTGATGGCGGATGTGACATCCGGCCGGAACCGGCAGTTTGGCGCCTGGCTGTTTCCCGTGTCCTGATGCAGCACCTCACAAGGTGCTTGCTCAAAATGCCGGGGGCGGGATCTGCATACCATTGCCGTGAAATTTTTCTTGACAAGCAGAAAGAAATTTGACATTTCGTATAAAAAACTGACTTTTAAAAACCAGACTTTTAATAGGGAATCATATTTATGTTGCCAACCCTGCAGGATGCGGTTATCAGAAAAGAGCGGGTGTCTGACCAGATCAAGACCGTGTTGAAACAGGCGATCCTGGATGGGCATTTCAAACCTGGGGACAAATTCCCTCCGGAAGTGGAGATTGCCGCCAAATACGAGGTAAGCAAGGCATCCGCCAGAGAGGCCCTGCGGGAATTGGAGTCAGAAGGCCTGATACAGAAAAAAAGAGGGGTGTTCGGCGGCAGTTTTGTGGCAGCCCCGGGTCCGGAAAAAATCATGGATGTGGTGAGCAATGCCTACCTGTTCGGTGATGTCACTGCATCGGATCTGGCGGAACTGCGGCGTATTCTGGAACCGGGCCTGGCTGCCATGGCTGCGGAACGGCGCACCGAAGAAGATCTGGCTGCCATGGCAGCCTGCATCGAACAGGTATCCCGGTCCATTGACAACGGCACACCGGATCAGACCCTGGCCATATCTTTTCACCGGCTGATTGCCGATGCCTGCCATAATCCTTTTATCTCCGCCCTGATGGCATCCCTGGTCCATGTATTCCAGCAGGTCCTGGCAAAAACCCCGGATATGGAAACCGCAAAACAGGATCTGGTATATAACCGCCTGTTTTATGAATGTATCCGGGACAGGGATAAGCAGCGGGCCGCCGAAGTGATGGCAGACCATTTTGACACCCTGGATGATATTATCAAAAAAGAGGCAGAACATACACACACTGCCTGAACCTGATCCATCTGGCAGGCGGTAATTGTTAACCCTAATTCAAATTAAGGATACAACGTCATGAAAAAAAAGATTGCAAGTCTCATGCTGGTTGTCATGTTTGCTTTACTGGCCGTACCCGGAATCTGTCTGGCGGCCTGGCCCAAAAAACCCATTATGATCATGATTCCCTGGCCGGCGGGAAATGATCCGTCCACCATGGTGGCCACTGCCATGGCCCCTTTGATGTCAGACGAACTCGGTGTACCGGTGAAAGTGGTCAACAAGCCGGGCGGCGGTGCAGTGCTGGCCACCAATGAACTGCGAAACAGCCGGCCTGACGGATACACCATGGGCCTGATCTCCATCGGTCCCATGATCACCCAGGTGCTCCGGGGGAAAACCCCGTATAAAAATGAAGACCTCAAACCCCTGGGACTGGTGTGGTCTTCCCCCTTCACCCTGGCCTGCCGGGCCGATGCCCCTTACAACAACCTGGCGGAACTGGCGGAATACGGCAAAGCCCATGAACTGAAACT
>JAABTU010000293.1 GCA_011389715.1 Desulfotignum sp. | reverse complement strand
ACCTCAGATGTCTTGTAAATAATGACCATGGCAAGGCCCATGAGGGCATAGGAACTGCCCACAGCCACACCGCTGACAACCATCTGCAAAAAATCAATCATACCCGTGCCCTTTCACATACACCATCCATTCCCTGAAGCCCCCGATGCCCAAATAACAACAATAAGGAAAGCCTGATCCCTTGCCTGATTTTTCAAAACGGCCAGGTCCGCCAGTACCTTTTGGTTCTCAGCCATACCCCGTAAAGCCCTAGAGGTTCGAACAGCATGATGGCTATCATGATGGACCCAAACACGATATACTGAATATTGGACACCCCGGTAATGGAGAACCATGACCTGGAAAGTGTTTCCAGCCAGTCTCCCAGAAAGGGGATGTTCAGGATATTTCGCAATTTCAGATCCAGCCAGCACAAAAGTCCGGCCCCCACAACAGGTCCCACCAGGGACCCCAGCCCGCCCACAACCACCATGGCCAGAAACATGATGGACATCATCAAAGTAAAGATTTCCGGTTCGATAAACCGGAGTACAAAGGCATAGAGACCGCCGCCGATGCCGGCGTAAAATGCAGACACGGCAAAGGCCAGGGTTTTGTAGAACACAATGTTCACACCCATGGTCTGGGCCGCGATATCCGCATCCCGGATGGCAATAAAGGCCCGGCCCACGCGGGTTTTAATCAGGTTTCGCATGCCCAGCAGCAAGAGCACCGTGATGCTGATCAGAAGAAAATAAAACTGCCGGTCCGTGTCAACGGACCAGGGTCCGATAACCAGGTCCGGGGCATGGAGCCCTTCCCTGCCCCCGAACAGAGTCATGCGGCCGATAATCTGGGTGATGGTCAGACCAAACCCCAGGGTGGCTATGGAAAGATACGGGCCTTCCAGGCGCAGGGCCGGCAGGCCCAGCAGAAATCCGAACCCGGCCGCCACCAGTCCGGCACAGGGCAGTGCCAGAAGAAACGGCATCCCGGCTTTGGCCATGAGGATCACCGTGCCATAGGCGCCGATGGCAAAAAAACCGGCATGGCCCAGGCTGATCTGGCCGGTATATCCCACCAGCAGGTTCAGACCGGCTGCCACGATGATGTTGATGGCGATATAGTTGGCCACATACACATAATAATTGCCCACCACAAAAGGAAACACCACCATAAAAACAAAAAGAAGAACAAGCCAGAAAAAAACCACCGGGGAAGTGACAAGCTGAACATCTTCATAATAGGTGCGCTTCATATCCATGGACAAAAACTCCCTGCTGGAAAAACAGCTGATTGTCAGATGCGTATCTTCAGTCATATTGATTTATTCAGGCTCCTGTCAAGACAAAAAAAACAACTGCCGGGGAAAAAATCCTATTCCCCCATAAAAAATTTATACATTCTTGGATATAAGTGCTTGACGAAACACTGCGGATATGGTTTAGCTAAATATAAACAAACGGAGCATTTAAAATGCATTTTGGCAAAACAGACAGATCCCTTTTTTACTTCTGGTATTATTTTTACAGGAATCTGCCTGGGCTGCCATGAGATTGTCCCAATAAACTCACAAGCCGCAGGCAAAACCGCCTGCGGCTTTTTTGTTTCCAGCCAAAGGCGGCCTTTTTGATCTGCAAAAGGAAACCACCATGACAAAAACCTTTGACATCCATGTAAAAGAGTTCAAACCCCTCACCCCGCCGGCAAAGATGAAGCAGACACTGCCCCTGTCTGATGATGCCGCCCGGACCGTTATCTCCGGCCGCCGGGATGTGGCAGACATCCTGAACGGCAAAGACCCGCGCCTGTTGATCATTGCCGGGCCCTGCTCCATCCACGACACCGATGCGGCCCTGGAGTATGCCCGGAAAATGATGGCCCTCCGCCGGGAAGTGGCAGACAAGATCAATCTGGTCATGCGGGTGTATTTTGAAAAACCCCGCACCACAGTGGGGTGGAAAGGCCTGATAAACGACCCGTTTCTTGATGCCTCCCACAATGTGAACGCAGGCCTTGAAGCCGCCAGGAAACTGCTCATTGACATCAATGACATGGGCCTGCCCACGGCAACAGAAATTCTGGATCCCATCACCCCCCAGTATATTGCCGGCCTGCTCACCTGGGTGGCCATCGGTGCCAGGACCACGGAATCACAGACCCACAGGGAGATGGCCTCCGGCCTTTCCATGCCGGTGGGATTTAAGAACAGCACTGACGGCAGCCTTTCTGCAGCAGTCAATGCCATGCAGGCAGCCGGCGCCCCCCAGCATTTTCTAGGCATTGACCCGGAAGGCCGGTCATCCATTGTTTCCACCACAGGCAATCCATTCTGCCACATTGTTCTGCGGGGCGGAAACACCCCCAACTATGACCCGGTTTCCGTGGGAAAGGCCCAGGTAATTCTCAGGGAAAGAAACCTTATCGACAGCATCATGATCGACTGCTCCCATGACAATTCCGGCCAGAAATTCACCGGCCAGCCCTTTGTGTTCAAAAGTGCCCTGGACCAGCGCCTGGACGGCAACCCCCGCATCGTGGGTTTGATGCTGGAAAGCAACCTGTTTGAGGGCAGCCAGAAATGTCCGGGGGATGGCTGTGCACTCAAGTACGGGGTATCCATCACAGATGAGTGCATTTCCTGGGAAACCACAACCAGCCTGATCAACTGTGCCCACAAGCGGCTGTGATCTGGTGTCTTTTCACTGCATGATTAAGGTTTGCACCGCCTGCATATACAGATCAAGGCCTTTTATGAAAATATCATTGTGATTGGCGCCGGGGATTTTCACCAGGGTTTTTTCCAGGGAAGGACAGGCATCAAACAGGTCCTTTCCCTGGGAAAAGGTGATGAGCTGGTCAAACTCCCCGTGGAGAACCAGCAAAGGACCGGACCAGTGCCCTATTTTTTCATGGTTTTCACACCCGGGGGAGATAGCATACCCTGCTGTAGCTGGATCGATACCCAGCACTTTCAACAGTTTTCCCGTGTGGCTGAACCCGCTTTCAACGATCAGAAAATCGATATCTGCGGGCCGCGCTGATGCCAGTTCAATGGCAGATGCACTGCCAAGGGATCTTCCCATGACACCCAGGCTGCCGGTAAATCCATTTTTGTGCAGCAGCTTTTTCACAAAATCCAGAATGGTGTGGCAGTCCGCCATCATATGGGAGACAGTGGGAGATCCTGTGGACCTTCCATACCCCCGAAAGTCCACCACAAAAAAATTCATTCCCATCTGGTTGTAGACCGGCCCGAGATCATCATAATGGGAAACAATCTCCCCGTTGCCGTGGAAAAACAGGATATTGGGAGCCTGTTTGTCCTCCACATGGAAGCAGGCCCCGATGTGCACATGCTCATCCACAGGAATCATGAACTCATTTGGTCTGGCAGGCCCTGTCCCGCCCCCTGGCCGAGGATGAAAGATACGGGCCAGTACCTCAGGATGGTCCAGTGCCCTGTAATCACATGGTATTTTGTCTGTCATGGCATCACCTCCTGTGTGATTCATATCA
>JAABTU010000292.1 GCA_011389715.1 Desulfotignum sp. | reverse complement strand
CAGCCATGACACGGTTTTCCGGCCGATTTGAGACCGATCCCAGGGTCCTGGCCACCGGACCGGCTGCCCGGTACACCGATTTCGGGGCCATTGCCTCGGCCCCGGTCCGCAAAGGAAAACTGACCCCGGTGGATACCTGGGCCGGCCGGGGCGGTTTCGGGTCCAAGCTTTTCCAGGAACACGGTATTGTGGGAATTATTTACGGCGGCACCTTTGTGGATAAGGATTTTCGTGAACGCAACGTGGCGGATCAATGGTTCGAAGATAAATACAACCAGCACATGGCTGCCAAGGATATCGAGGCCACCACCAAATACCGGTATGATCCTGCTGTTGAAACCGGCGGCACATTTGGCGTGAACTATGCCACCATGTCCGGCAATATCCTGGCGTTTAACTACCGCACCCTTTACTGGAGTGACCGTCAGCGCAGAGAACTGCATCAGCGGTTCATTCTTGATCATTACCTGAAACAGTTCAACGAAGAAACGATCCAGAAAAAACAGCAGAAAACATGCGGCGAACCCTGTGCGGCCGTGTGCAAGAAAATGAACGGGTCCTTTAAGAAAGATTATGAACCCTACCAGGCCATGGGGCCGTTGTGCGGCATTTTTGATCAGCGGGCCGCGGAAAAACTTGCCGGTCATGCCGATATGCTGGGGTTTGATGCAATCGCTGCAGGCGGGGTTTTGGCCTGGCTCATGGACTGCCTGGATGAGAAATTACTGGAGCCTGAGCATATCGGTGTGACCATGACACCGAAATGGAATTTTCAGGCGTTTGATGTGGTTGAAGATTCCATGCACAATGCGGAACTTGGAAAACGTCTGCTGGATGAAATGGTCCGGCCGGACGGAAAGATCCCTTTGAAAAAGGGGGCCAGAAAACTGGCCCGGGGCCTGGCCAGGGACAAAGGAAAGCCGGTCATGGACCGTTTTGTCCACACGGCATTCGCCCGCCAGGGCTGGATGGTTCCCAATCAGTACTGGACCCCGGGGGTTCTGGCCCCCATGGCCATCATGGGCAAATACTACATGCACTATGGCAATAATTTCATATCACCCAGGGATCTGGGCAGGGAAAACGCCCGCCGCATGATTCAGGAACTGATGCTGGACAATCTCGGGTTGTGCCGGTTTCACCGGGCCTGGGCCGAAGACCTGATGCCCGACATCATGGAAAAAATCTACGGATTGAAAGACCGGTTTCTGACGTCCATCCAGTTGACCGCCGGCCGCATCACCAGCCGTAATGCCTCGGTGTTCTGGGAATCGGAACGGAATATCGACATGGTCCACACCTTCTTGAAAAACAAACGACAAGTGGATAACATAGAGGATCCGGACCTGGACCACTGGAAAGATTTATTTAACAAAGACAAACATCGGGCTGCGTTTGAGTTCTGGTATGAGATGCACAAGGGAGCCCACGAAACCCTCAGGGAATTTCCGGTCTGATGGAGCGATGTTCAATCCTCTGGACCGGCTGGCCCCAAAAAACACCTTTTCTTAAAAGCATTGAACCGTGAGAACACATAACTGCAGCACCCGCAAATTAATCCCTGATTCCCGGAAAAATGAGACCGTTACCCTGATTGTGGTGATCATTACCCTGATCACCATGATAGTGGAAATTATTGCCGGCCTTATCAGCGGCTCCATGGCGCTTCTGTCCGACGGTATTCACATGGGCACCCATGCCATGGCCCTGTTTATCACCCTTGCCGCATATATATTTGCCAGAAAACAGGTGGACAATCCATCTTTTAGTTTTGGTACCGGAAAGGTCGGTGTGCTCGGCGGCTATACCAATGCCATTCTTCTTTTGATTGCAGCGGGTGCCATGGCCTTCGAATCCGTTGAGCGCCTGATCAATCCGGTCCATATTATGTTCAACCAGGCCATTGTCGTGGCTGTTATCGGCCTGGTCGTCAATATTGTTTCAGCAGTCATCCTGGGCCACGGGGGATCGAACCACAGCCACGATCACGACTATCTTCCAACTCACGATGATCAATCAGATCCCACCTGCAATCAACACAGTCATGAGGACCACAATCTCAAGGCAGCCTATCTCCATGTCATTACAGATGCCCTGACCAGTGTTCTGGCCATATTTGCCCTGCTGGCAGCCAAATTTTTCGGACTTGCCTGGGCAGATCCCCTGGTCGGGATCTTAGGTGCCATTGTTGTGGCAAGATGGGCCATCGGTCTTTTGAAACAAACCAGCAGCGTTCTTCTGGATAAATCAGACACATCAGATACGGTCATCCGGCTGCGGGAATTGATCGAATCCGACACCACATCCATTGAAGACCTCCATATCTGGCAGATATCGGAAAACGAACAGTCCCTGATATTGAGCCTGACCTCCTCAGAAGATAAAGACCCGTCCTTTTACCACGATCTTGTGAAAAAGGCGGGAAATTTTGATCACATCACCGTTGAAATTCATAAACAGCGACCGGATTCCATGGATAATTTGTCCAGAACCGGCCGACGCAGTTATTAAAGATTTTCAGTATCAGGGATGCTAATGATTTACCCATTGCCGTGTGATGGGATCTTTAGTGATTTTCCCACTTGTTTAGAGCAGTGACCGGCGGGTATTTTTGACAAACACCAATCGGGCCAGACCCAGTGACAGGATTAAAAACGATATATCACGCACCAGGGTCAATACAGTGATGGGATTTTCATCCGGGGCTGCGGAAAAACACCCGCAGCTGATATCCAGCCCCCGGATCAGGTTGAAGAGTGTCAGTCCCACAAACAGGGCCATCAGCCCTGCTGCCAGGGCCGATGACCCGGCCATCCACCGGTTGATCAGCAGACAGGCGCCCAGGATCAGTTCCAGCCAGGGCAGTATCAGGGCGGTCAGGTTCACCAGAAATCCGGGCAGCACCTGGTAGTTGTACACGGTCTGGGCAAACAGGGCCGGGTGGATAATTTTGTCGATGCTCGCATAGATAAACACCCCGGCCATGACCAGCCGGGTGAAATGATACAATATGGTGAGTTTGGCATCGGCGGATATCTGTTTTTTCTGCATGGGGCCTCCGGATGATCAGGATGATGGGGTGTTGGTGGGCAGCTGGTGTTCTTTCCACAGGGTCCAGCCGTTGACCAGCACCTTGACCCGGGTGAACCCTAAGTCTTTGAGAAGCATTGCCAGCTCATGGCTCAACAGACAGGCTTCTCCGTCGCAGTAAGTGATGAACGTGGCTTCCGGATCCAGGGTCATGATGACGGTTTGAAAATAGTTGTCCACATCATGTCAGGGCACGTTGACGGCACCCCGAATGTGTCCCTGGTCATACTCGGCAGGTGTCCGGGCATCCAGGAAAACCGCGGCGTTTTCCGCAAACAGGATTGCCGCGTCTTCAAGAGGAATGGCCAGGGTGTCACCGTCTTCTGTAACCAGTTTATCCGCCATGGACCGGTTTGTCCACACGGCATTCGCCCGCCAGGGCTGGATGGTCCCCAACCAGTACTGGACCCCGGGGGTGCTGGCCCCCAT